>JAAYUH010000014.1 GCA_012517755.1 bacterium
CCAAAAGATGGTGTAATAACTGGTATAGCAACTGTAAATGGAAGAAGGATTGCTCTTTATGCACAAGATTTCACAGTTTTAGGTGGCTCCCTTGGGGAAATGCATGCCTTAAAAATTGTGAAGATGCAAGATTTGGCTATGAAACTTGGAATTCCAATAATTGGACTTAATGATTCTGGTGGAGCAAGGATACAGGAAGGAATTGAATCTCTTTATGGTTATGGAGAAGTTTTTTATAGAAATACAAAAGCATCTGGTGTTATTCCTCAAATTGCTGTAAATATGGGTCCAACTGCAGGAGGTGCTGTATATTCTCCAGCAATTATGGATTTCATAATTATGACTAAAAATGCGACTATGTACATAACTGGACCAAATGTTGTTAAATCTGTAACAGGTGAAGAAATCAGTCATACAGATTTAGGAGGAGGTCTTGTCCATAACCAAAAAAGTGGAGTTGCTCACTTTTTAGCAGGTGATGATAAAGATGCGCTTGATACTTTAAAAAAACTACTTTCATACATTCCAGACAATTATCTACAGGATCCACCAAATGCTGAATGTGATGATCCAATTGATAGAGTAGAAGATTCTTTATTAGATGTTTTACCTGATGATCCATCAAAACCATATGATGTTATTGATATAATAACAAAAGTAGTTGATAATGGAGAATTTCTTGAAGTTCATAAATATTTTGCTCCTAATATTGTTGTTGGATTTGCAAGAATTGCAGGAAGAAGTGTTGGAATTGTAGCAAATCAGGCAAAATTTATGGCAGGCGTTCTTGATATTAATTCAGCAGATAAAGCAGCAAGATTTGTAAGATTTTGTGATGCTTTTAATATTCCTTTAGTTACTTTTGTAGATTGCCCAGGATATTTACCAGGAATTAATCAAGAACATGGTGGAGTGATAAGACATGGTGCAAAACTACTATTTTCTTTTTCAGAAGCAACAGTTCCAAAAATTACTATCATTATAAGAAAAGCATATGGTGGTTCATATATTGCTATGTCTTCAAGACATCTTGGAGCAGATGTTGTTTATGCATATCCAACAGCAGAAATTGCAGTTATGGGAGCAGAAGGAGCAGCAGAAGTAATATTTAGAAAAGATATTCAGAGCGCAGAAGATAAAGAAAAGATGAGACAACAAAAGATTAAGGAATATAAAGATCAATTTGCAAATCCATATAAATCAGCTGAAAAAGGCTATATAGATGATGTAATTGATCCAAGAGAAACAAGAGCAAAAATTGCGAAAGCCCTTCTCTTTATAAGAAGTAAATCAGAAGAATCACCAGCAAAAAAACATGGAAATATCCCCCTATAGGAGTAGAATATGGAGATAAATTCTTTATCAGAACTTGTAATATTTAGTCTATTATCAATGGGAGTAGTCTTTATAGTACTCCTTATTCTTTACTTTGTGCTCAGATTATTTAAAGTTATATTTTATCATCCAGAAAAGACCCAACTTGCTAAACCAGCAACTAAA
>JAAYUH010000171.1 GCA_012517755.1 bacterium
CTTGTTAAAGATAATGGAGAGGTAATAGTTGATACTCCTTTAATGAATTTGAATTATGATGATTTCATCTTAAAAAAACAAGGGATTGTTTCTGGTATAAAAATAATCAATAATTTACCAACTATTTTTGCTACTTCACCAGTATTTGATAGTAATGGTGAAAAATTTTATAATGCATATCTAACTTTTGGAATATCTATAGACGAAAATTTAATTAATGAATGGAAAAATTATCTTAATTTTGATTTTGCAATAATAACTGAAAACAGTTATATATCAACAAGTGAGGAGATAGAAAAGTTTCAAATCAATGAAATTAAACCTCCTTATCAATATGTTGATAACTATATCAGTGCATTTTTACCAATTTATGATATCGAAGGGAATAAAATTGCTGATGTGCATATTCATAAATATGACGATACTATCACAAAAATGAATAAAACGATTTTATCTGGAATAATAGTTGGTGGTTTGTTAACTATTATTTCAGCTTTTATTATAAACATTCTATTAATATCGCAAATAATTAAACCACTTGAGAATTTAGATAAAGCTACAAAAGAGATATCAAGAGGAAATTATGATATAAAATTAGATTATTCTAAGAACGATGAAATCGGTCATTTAACAAATAGCTTTAAAAAAATGCTTGATATAATTAAATATAGAGAAAAAATAATTACAAATGAAAAGCAAATGGCAATCGAAATGTCTTATAAAGATCCTTTAACAAATATTTTTAATAGAAAATATCTAATTGAAAAAGTTGATGATTTGATAAAAAATGAACAACCTTTCTCAATTGTCTTTCTCGATCTTGATAATTTTAAAATAATAAATGATGTTCTTGGACATAAAGTTGGTGATGAACTTTTAAAGAAGATAGCAAATTGGTTTATAAATAATTTGAGAAAGGATGATATTATTGCAAGATATGGCGGAGATGAATTCTGTTTAATTCTATATGGATTGGATAAAAAAGATGCTGATGAAGTTATTCAAAGGTTATATAAACTATTCCAACTTCAATCATTTTATCCTGAAGATATTCCAATAGGTTTTTCTTATGGAATAGCAACTTTCCCTGAAGATTCTAAAAATATAGATAAACTATTATCAATTGCTGATAATAAAATGTATCAGATGAAAGAAATTAAATTCAACGAATAATCTAAATGTTATTTTATGTTAAAATATATCTCCTTAACTAAATCATCATCTACATAAACTTGACATTTCCACTCACCAAGATTATTCTCTGGATTAAAACCTGTGATTTTAATAGAACCCCATGCCCATGTTTCTTTATCTTTATCCAAACTCTTTATATCATTAAATATCTCTGTGTAAAAATTTCCTTGAGGGTCATAAAATTTATATTTAATTCTAAAACCACAATTTATCAAAGCCTTAAATCTTGTAAATACTATAACTCTTTCATCGTCTTTTGAAAATTCTTGAGTAACCTCTTGAGGTTCACCCTCAACAACTTTTTTACAAGTAACCACTTCTGTTAATTCGGTTTTATCAACTTTATAACTTTCATCCTTAGTAACAGTGAATTTACATAGACCAACTTCTTTATTATCGATCAAAACTTTTACCTTCCAAACTCCTGGAAGTGCTCCTATTAAATAATCTTTTATGTAATATTTTCCGGTTCTATAATTCCATTTTTCACCCTTTTTGTGTTCTTGATTTTCCCATTTAGCAGTAAATATTAAATTACCAAATGGATCATAAATATTTATATTTAAATTAAAGGTTGCATCTGATAGCATTTCAAGGTGTGCACCAGCATAGAGGCATTCATCTGTTGAAGTGAAATCAGTTGTTATGTCACTCCACTTATTATCAACTAAATTTTTGAATGTTTCAACACCAGTTACTCTAACTTTTTGATTTTCAAGATTATTAACTTTTATTTGAAGTTCTTCAATTTTGTTATCTTTTTCTTTTATTAAATCATCCTTTTTTGTAATTTCATCACTCTTTTTTGATAATTCTTTCTTCAAATTTTCTACTTGAATTTTTAAATAATCTATCGAATCCATAGTTATAGTTACTGTCTTTGTTTTATCCTCCCAGCCAACTTCAGCACCTAAACCTTCACTTATAAATCTTACTGGAACCATTGTTCTACCATTAATTATCTGGGGAGGAACATCAAGCTCCATCTGTCTATCATCAACAAATGCAATTTTATTTCCAATTTGAAGCTTGATAACCTTTTTAACATCTTCACTTTTTATATCGCTGTTAATTGAAAGAATTAAAAGCGACATAACTGTTATAAGTAAAATTTTCGATACTTTTTTCATAAAAAACCTCCTTTTAATTTTTTTAAATTTTTAAATTATATCAAGATCTGAAAAATTAATAAAATATTTTCTACTTAAATCAATATCATCAAAGGGATAAATAATAATTGGTTTTTTATTGTATGGTATAAAACCCTTTTTTATTAATATTTTCTCTAAAGGGTCACCCTCTTTTATCCAGATATCAACAAGATCAATATCATTGTCAAAAAAATATTTAATTGAAAAATTAATGATATCTGAGAAAGAGGATTCATCTTTGATTAAAAATTCTTCAATTGAGCCTCTTTTTATATCTAATTTTTTTATTCTTAAAACAAAAAGATTTTTAGAATCCTTAAAAATATCATATTTATAATATGGATGTTTTAGATATCTCCAATTTAAGAAATCCTCATCTCTTAAAATAAACATTTCATAATTTTTATATAGATATGATAAATATTTATCAATTCCTGAAAAATCATTAACTTTGACATATTCACCTTTATATTTAATCAAACCCTTACCTATTTTAAAAATGGGATCAAAAAAAGTGAGGTTTATTTTCATCCTTGTTGATAAAAAGTTTAAATTTAGTGGAAATAACCATCTCCTTATATTTCCAATTAATTTCCAATTTAATTTATTCAAATAGATTGGTTTTGAATTTGGATTGGGAAATCCGTAGAAAAAAGAATATCCTCTTTTTTTGCCTTCATCAAGAGTTAGAAGTGCAAGTTTTTTGAAAATTCCCTTACCTCTGTACTCTTCAAGAGTCATTGAATCTACTGAATGACCAACTTTTAAAATATCCCCTTTATAATAAAATTTTAAAGGTACAATTGCTTCCTCAGAAACTATTTTTCCATCTTCTTCATAAACTGCAATTAAGCTTTCATTTAGAGGATTGTTTAAATATTTCCATCTCCATTTATTTATATCAATATCAAGATCTGGAATTACTGAGGAAAAAAGAGGTATTAAATCTTCACCATCACCTTTATAAATTTTTTCCATCATCTTCTATTTTTTCAATAACAATTATGTAATTTGTTGCTAATGCAGCAATAGCTCCGATAGCAACCCAAACAGGGATTAGAATAGAAACTGCAACTCCGACTGTTAAAGGAATTTCAAGAAGAGTGTTGCTATCTTTATCTTTTATTGTAATTCTTCTTATATTCCCTTCATGAATCAATTTTTTTACAAATCCTAAGAGTTCATCGCCACTAACCTTAAACTCTTCTTTCCTTACTTTTTCTTCCATATTCACCTCATAACTTATTTTCTCTTAATATTAATGTATTTGCAAACTTTTTTCAATATATTACGGTATCTCTAACATAAAGTAGATAATTTTCCGCAAAAATTGGGAAATCTCCTTTCAGATTTAAAAATATATTTTATATAATATTTTTTATTCAATCTTTATTCCTAAATTTTTTTGGAAATTATACTGTAAAGTAATAATTTTTATAACTACGCTTTCTTCCTTATAACTATTAATTTCTTCTATTTTGTTTCAAGCAAGCCTTCATTTTGTTTTAGAAATTTTATGAGAGTTTCTAATATAGATTTTGGTGATTGATCTTTTATTCTTATTAATATTATGGTAATATCTTCAGAAAATAACTCTCCAAAATCTTTATCAAGTGTTATTACTATTCTATTTTCTTTCTTTGCTAATTTTATGATTTCATTATCAGGACACCCTTTACAAATTTCTCTAACATGAACAACATCATAATTTAATTTTTTTAGTTCAGTGACAATTATAGGAGATATGTTCTCATCTATTATAAATTTAAGTAATTTCATAAATTTCTTGTCTTTCTATAACTTTTGAGGCGTACTTTATACATTCAAGTATATCTTCTCTTGTTAAATCTGGATAGAATTCTATAATCTCATTTATTGAATAACCTTCTGATAACAAATTCAAAATCACATATACAGGAATTCTTGTTCCTTTAATTACAGGTTTACCACTTAATATCTCTGGATTAATTTCTATTCTTCTCATAACTTTTATCCTCGTATTTTATTTTACCATAAACTTTACATAAAAATTTACATTTCAAGATATCAATATGATGTCGAAATAAAATGATTTATTTTTCAAAAAATTATTCATAAATATTTTTTATTAATATTATGTTAAAATCAATTCTGATATTTTTAAGAAAAATATTTAAATTTAGCAGAATTTAAGGAGGATGATTTGATAAAGAAAATTTTAGTAGTAATTTCATTATTAATGTTAATTTTCTCTATTTCTTGTATAGAAAAAATCCCAACACCATTTACTGAAAAATTTGAAGAGACATATCCAATTGA
>JAAYUH010000172.1 GCA_012517755.1 bacterium
CACTCTTCGTCGCTTTCAAGGAAAAGAATCTGTGCAATACCTTCATTTGCATAAACCTTTACAGGTAGTGGTGTTGTATTTGAAATCTCAATAGTTACTTTTCCCTCCCAACAATTACTTGACCAACAAGGTTTTCCATTTCTTCTTACATAAAGAGTGTGATTTGGGACTGTGATATCGTAAACATAATCATTATAAAAAACTTTACTGAAAGAAGTTTTATAGATTTTTGGAGTTAACTGCTTCTTAGAAATTCTTATTATATAAATATCATAATTATTTTTAATTAAATGACCATTTAATTTTCTTCCTTCATTTTCTTTTTTCTTTTCTTTTCTTATAATTGAAGCCCAACCACATTTTAAAATAAGTTCTTGTAAATCATCTGCAAGTTTCTTTGATGAGGTTATAAAGGTTTCTTTTTGAATATTTCCTTCTCCTAACATATAAGCATCAAGGAAAATTTTTATCTTTTTAGGAGGAAGTTTTTTTATTTCTTCAGGAACAAATTTTTGTGATGCATACCCAAATTTTCTAAGATATAAAGATAATTGTTTATTTAAAATCAAAAAATCAGTATCTGTTTCAATATAATGAAAAGGTAAATTTTCGAGGTATTCTCTAACTATATTTTTGTTTTTACCAAATGCTGCTATTTTAACAAAATAATTGCCTCTTTTATCAAAATAAGCATTTCCTTCTGCGAGCCAAATGCCAAAAAATTTTAACCAATCATCAATTTTAATTTTTATCTCAGGTAGATAAATTGATTTATTATCATTTTTAATTTTCATCCAAGAGTTAAAAGTTATAATGTGTCTATTAATAACTTTTCTAATTTTGCTTCTCTTTATAAAACCCTCTTTTTCAAGTTTATTGAGATGATATAAAAAAGTTCTATTTTTTATATTTGTATTCGATAAAGCATATAATTTATCTGATTCTATATATTGATAATTTAAATTTCTTAGGATTTTATTTTCGAAATTAACACCTCTTTTCTTGTTTTCATCTATTTCAATTGAGGGTAATTTAAAATATCTCTTATCTTCTCCCTTCCAAATACAATTCCTTTTTAATTCATAATTATATTTTTCATATAAATCTTTTGCTCTAATAAATTCGAAATATTTTCTGTATCTGTTTTTAACATATAAAAAGTGGTCTGGTGTAACTAAAAGATCTGTATTTCTTCCTTTAATTTTAATCATTTCTCCTTTATATTTAAATTTTTGGAATTTTATAATTTTTTGATATTCTAAATATCCATATTCATTTATTGTAGCAATCTTATCTTTAGATTGTAAATCTGTAAATTTTTTCCATCCTTTTTCAGTTAAAACCTCAGTATTTTTATCATAGCAAGGCTCAAGAGGTGTTATATTTACGATTATTCCACATCTTGCATAGGTTGATTTTCCTAAACATAAACCTAAAACTTTTCTTGGAATCCTTAAATATTCAACGCTTCTGCCAAGAATAAAAGAATTTGGAGGTATCACACATACATTTCCTTTATAATCTACAAAACTTTTTGGATCAAAATTTTTAGGATCAACTATTGAATTAAATACATTTGTAAAAATTTTAAACTCATCTGCAAGTCTTATATCATAACCATAAGAAGAAAGTCCATAAGAAATTATTCCTTTTTTAATTGGATTTTCCTCAAATGGTTCGATCATTTTATTTTCTTTAACCATTTTTTTAATCCATCTATCACTCTTCAACATTTAAACACCTCACATAATCATTCTCTATAATAAAATCTTCAAAAACAGTTGGGGCATACTCTTTCAAAATCTTTAAAATTTCTATAAACATTCTCCTTATCTCCCATTGAGCCTCCTTACTTCCTCTTAATGAAATCATATGTCTAAATTCTCTCAAATTTGCAGTTATGACTATTTCTGTCTTTGTTGCGTTTGGTAAAACAAACCTTGCATCTTCTTTT
The DNA here is from genome assembly GCA_012517755.1 of bacterium. Classification (GTDB taxonomy): domain Bacteria; phylum Caldisericota; class Caldisericia; order B22-G15; family B22-G15; genus JAAYUH01. Next base: position 1,955 of record JAAYUH010000172.1, read on the forward strand.
GGGATTCCAATTTCTTTTAATTTTTTGTATGTCTCTTTACAATAATTCATAAAATTATTGTATATATCAAATGCAGCTTCATTTTCTTTTATCTTATCAGGTGTAACATATTCAAACGTTGATTCATCAACATATCTTTGTGATTTTTGAGTGTATGATGCAATTCTATGTCTTACGAGTTGATGTGTTAAAGAGCGAGAGACATCTGAAATTTTGAAAGATGCTACAGCGTGTTCAAGAACAGATGTATGTCCAAGTTTAATAAGCATTCTTATAAATTTTATATGACTATCAGGTGTCTCTTTATTAAAAGATTGATGTGCTACTCTTCCTGCTTTTTCAATTATTTTTTCTGGTTCTGGAGTTATATATAATAACTCTACTTTCAAATCTATCTTTTCCTTGGTGGTCTTACAATTATTTCACCAAGTTCGGGTTTTTTCTCTAATTCTGATTTTATTGCCTCTTCTCTCGCTGGATTTAAGTAATCTGGCTCTTCAAATGAGTATCTAAAGTTGGTATGAATATCATATCTTCCCTCAAGAAGAGCCACTGTATCTTCAACAAAAACAAGCTCTTCATCAGTAGGAATAACAAATATTCTCACTTTTGAACCTTCACCAGTTATCTCTGTCTCTGCATTTCTTGTTTTTGAAATCTCATTTTTTCTTTTATCATAAACAATTCCAACTTCTTCAAGACCATCAAGGGTTCTACCTCTTATCACAGAACTCATCTCACCAACACCTGCTGTAAAAATAATTGCGTCAACATGTCCAAGAGCAAAATAATAAGCACCAATATATTTTTTCAACCTATAAGTTTCTATATCAATAGCAAGTTTTGCTCTATCATCTCCTTCATTTGCAGCTTTTTCAACATCTCTTCTGTCTGTATATTTCCCAGTTATTCCTAAAATTCCACTTTTTTTATTCAATATATTGTCAAGTTGATCGACAGTCAGATTTTCTTTTCTCATCATATAAATATCTATCCCAGCGTCATGATCACCAGCTCTTGTTCCCATTACTAAACCTTCAACTGGTGTTAAACCCATAGAGGTATCAATAGAAATTCCATTTTTGATAGCATTAGCGCTTACTCCATTTCCAATATGTAGAGCAATTAGATTTACATCAAAACTACCCTTTCCTAACAGAACAGCTGCTCTTTTTGCAACATACAAAAATGATGTTCCATGAAATCCATATCTTCTAACTCTATATTTTTCATACCATTCATATGGAAGTGAATATATATATGCATTTCTTGGCATAGTTTGATGCCAAGCAGTATCCATTATTGCACAATGAGGTATATCTGGAAGAAGCTCTTTTGCAGCTCTTACACCTAAAAGATTTGGAGGATTATGTAAAGGGGCAAGATCTGAAAGAGCCTCAAAAGTCTTTAAAAATTCATCATCAATTATTACGGATTTAGCAAATTTTTCTCCACCATGAACCATCCTATGGCCCACACCTTGAATGCTTTTTAAATCTTTTATTACACCCATCTCTGGATCAAGTAAAGTATCTATTATAAGTTTAATAGCAACTTTATGGTCAGGGCAGTTATGTTCAAATTTAAAGTTTCCCTTACCATTTGCATAATGATCAATAAAAGAGCCTCCTATACCAACTCTCTCAACAATACCTTTGGACAAAACTTTTTTCTCACTCCATCTATAAAGCTGGTATTTAACAGAAGAACTGCCACAGTTGAGAGTTAAAATATCCATCCTTTGCCTCCTTTAAAAAATAATAATTATTATTATATCTAAATATCAAAAATTATTTCAACTTTATATAAAGAATTGATTTTTTCAAATTTCATATCTTCAAGAGTACACGATTTTATAGCATATTTTATTGAATGTTTTTTTGAATCAAAAGTCTCTCCAAACATTCTTCCACTTAATTTTTTTTCATCGAATTTATCTATTGAAAATCTGTTTGAAATAAAATTTTTGGTATCAAAAAAGTATATAAACTCATTTAAAAATTTATATAATAGCATCTCTAAATATTCAGATTCAATTTGAAAGTTATAAATTTGTTTTTCCTCAATATTTTTTTCATCTCTCATCAAAAAAAGGAGACCCTCGCCTGCATTTATAAAGAGATCTTTTAAATCATCTCCATATACTCTTAATCCTATATCTGCAGTATGAGGAAATGTTTCAAATTTTTTCATTTCTCATTAAAGCGATACCTTTAACCATATCATCTTTGTCAAGATTTATTATTCTTACTCCTGAAGCATTCCTACTCTGTATAGGTACTTTTTTAACCTCTATCCTTATTATTTTTCCATCTTCAGTTATCACAAAAATCTCTTCATCTTCTTTGACACTTCTTAATGCTGAAACATAGTTTCCCTTTAATCTAATTCCCCTTACTCCTCTTATTCCTCTGTTTTTTAAATTAATCTCATCATTATTTATCCTCTTACCCTTTCCGTTGCTTGTAATTATGAATAATAATTTACCATTCTCTTCTATGTCAAAGCTAACAAACTCGTCATCTTTAGATAATTTAATACCTCTTACTCCTCTTGCAGACCTTCCTTGAGCTCTTATTTTCTTAATATTGAATTTTGCAAAAAATCCATTTTTAGTTGCAGCAATTATATTTTCATCGCCATTGACAACTCTAACTCTTTTAACATAATCATTTTCTCCAAGGTTAATAATTTTTATCCCATTTTTTCTTAAATTGAGAATATTTTTCAACTCAACTTTTTTAATTTTTCCATTTTTTGTGAACATTAAAAGATAATTCTTATTTATTTCACCCGTATATATACAGGTAACTCTTTCATCAGGATTAAGAGGTAAAAGAATATGAAGAGCTTCCCCTTTTGTATCTTTACTTCCCTCTGGAATATTGTATGCTAAGAGATTATATACTTTCCCAAAATTTGTAAAGAAAAGAATATTCTTTAAATTTGATGTAAAAAATATATCATAAACACTATCCTCCCTCCCAAGTTTTAATCCTTTTATTCCTTTACCACCTCTATTTTGAATTGTAAATTCAGATATTAAACTTCTTTTTATATAACCATCTTTAGTTAAAAATATTATAACTTTGTCGTCATTGATCATCTCTTCAATCTTTATTTCTTTTTCATCTTCTAATAGAATTTCGCTTTTTCTTTTATCTCCAAATTTTTTCTTTATCTCCAACAACTCACTTTCAATGACATTTAAAAGTGTCTCTCTTTTTGTAACAATTTCATTTAGATTTTTTATTCTATCTTCTTTGTTTTTAATATCTTCGATGAGTTTCTCTTGTTCATATGAGACAAGTCTTGAAAGTCTCATATCTAAAATAGCATTACTCTGCTCATCATCAATAGATAGTAAAAGATTTAAATTTTTCTTTGCTTCATTTCGATCTTTTGACTCTTTTATAATTTTTATAACATCATCAAGTTTTTCAATTCCTTTTTTAATTCCATTTAAGATTTTCAATTCCTTTTTTTCTAAATTTAATTCATAATTTGTTCTCTTCAGCACAACTTCTTCTCTAAAAGAGAGAAAAGAATCTAAAACTTCTTTCACAGAGAGAAGTTTGGGTTTTCCATTTATTAAAGCAACTAAATTAACAGGAAAGGATGTTTTAAGCTCTGTATATTCATAAAGTTTTTTCTCAAAGATTTGGCTATTAGCATTTTTCTTGAGTTCAATAACAATTCTTATACCTTCTTTTGATGACTCATCTCTTATATCATCAATTTCTTTCAGTTTTCCGACTTTAATTAAATCAACTATTCTTTTTATAAGAGTTGCTTTGTTAACATTATATGGGATTTCATATATGATATAACATAAAGTTTTTCCTATTTTCTCAAATTTACCTCTCCCTTTTATAATTACACTACCTTTTCCAGTTTCAAAATATGATTTTATTCCTGATATATTTGTAATTATACCCTTTGTTGGAAAATCAGGGCCTCTTAATATTTTTAATATATCATCACTACTTTTTTCTCTATCTCTTAAAAGAAATAGAAGAGCATCAATAACCTC
>JAAYUH010000173.1 GCA_012517755.1 bacterium
ATAGAATAGATAAATTCATTAAGATAAATTATATCAAAATCTATAAGAATCTTTCAAAATGAGACAAAGGTGTCAGGCACTAAAGTCTCATATTTAGAAGTTAACTAAATTTTAAATACTTCGGTTTATTTGGTTATAGAACTAAATTTAGAAACCCTCCGAGAAGAAAAGCAAAAACTATCTCAAAAGCAGTTACTAAAACTGCATTCAATAAACCAATTTCTTTTCTTAAAACAGAAAAGGTCGCAATGCATGGAAAATAAAATAAAGTTATCAAGGAATATATTATTATTTGTTTTGGAGTCATAAAAGAAAGAACATTAGTTGTGCCAAAAAGTGAAAAAAGCATAATAAGTGTAAGTTCTTTTCTTAAAATACCAAAGATTAGAGGTATTGAAGTTAATGGTGGTAAGCCCAAAAAAGATATAAAAAAAGGTGAAATTAAATTTACTAAACTATTTAATAAATTTGTTAAATCTAAAATTTGAAGTAAGAGACTTCCAAATACTATTATAGGAAAAGCGAAGTAAATAAAATCTTTTATTCTAAACCATGATTGTTTTAAAACAATTTTTGTTGATGGTTTCCTTAAAGGAGGAATCTCCATTATTAAACCATAACTTTTTCCAGGAACTAATATTGAAAGTAATTTTCCGAATAAAATGATAATTATTATATCTATAATGTAAACTATTAAGACATATTTAAATCCAAGAAAAATTCCTACCAAACCTATTATAACAATTGTTCTTGCGCTACAGGGAACAAGTGTTGCAAGTGTAGCAGTCATAAATTTCTGTTTTTTTGTTTCAAGAATTCTTGAACCCAAAACTGCTGGGACATTACACCCAAATCCAAGTATCAATGGGAAAAAAGCTTTTCCATGAAGTCCTATAAAATGCATAAAAGAATCAGTAAAAAAAGCCATTCTTGAAAGATAACCTGAATCTTCAAGAATAGATAAAAGTATGTAAAAAGGTATAAGATATGGAAGAGCAACAGAAATTCCACCTATTATTCCTTCTCCAATGCCATCCCATAAAATTTTTTTTAATGTTTCATTTATATTTAATTTTAAAAAACCATTTTTAATCAATTCAAAAAAAGATTCAAGGTATCCAGAAACAAAATTACCAAATTTAAAAATTAAATAGAAAATAAGAAAGAGAGAAATTATAAGAGTGAAATAACCAAAGATTGGATGTAGAAAAATTTTATCAAGAAAATCTGATATATTGACTTTTTTTTCTTTTTTAACCAATACTTCACTTGTTATTTTATTACTTAAGTTATATTTTTCTTGTGTTAATATAAGAGAAATTGGCTCTCCATGTATCTCTTCGAGTTCTTTAGATTTTTTTTCAATAATTTCTAAAATTTTTTCATCCTTAACCAATTTTTTTGTCTCTTCATCGCCTTCAAGGAGTTTAATAATAAACCATCTCTTTGGGTAAGAATTATCATAAGGGACAACATTAATAAGTTCATCTATTCTCTCTTCAACCTCTTTCCCATATTCAATCTTGATTGGTTCGTATCTTATTTTCCCTTCATAAATTTCTATACATTTTTCAATTAATTTTTCTATCCCTTTACCCTCTATCGCAACAGTAGGAATAACAGGTATATTTAAAATATTTTCAAGTTTTTTACTATCTATTGTAAAATCAGATTTTTCAAGTAAATCTACCTGATTTAAAGCAATTACTAATTTTGCTTCAAGTTCAATTAATTGAAGGGTAAAAAATAGATTTCTTTCAAGATGAAGTGCATCAACAACATTTATAACTATATCAGGTTTCTCTCTTGCAATAAAATCTCTTGAAATTAACTCCTCTTCAGAATAAGTTGAAAATGAATAAATTCCTGGTAGGTCAACTACTTTTATTTTATAACCTTTATAAATTAAATATCCTTCACTTTTTTCTATAGTTTTACCAGGCCAGTTACCTATAATTTGGTGAGACCCTGTTAACTGATTAAAAATTGCACTTTTTCCAACATTTGCATTACCTGCAAGAGCAATTGTTAACTCTTTTTCTTCACCCATATCCTATCTGTTACTCCCCTACCAAGAGCAAGATGATATCCTCTCAAAAGAATTTCAATTGGACCAAATGGTGCTTGTCTCAAAACCTTTATTTCAGTTCCAGGAGTTAGTCCCATATCATATAATCTTTGAATTAAACCTCTGCCTCCCCTTATTAAAACTATCTCACCAATTTCTCCTGTGTTTAATTCTGATAAGGGATGAATATCTTTTAATTTATCTTCACTTACATGATGCTCTATTTCACATGCTTTCTCATGTGCGAAATCTTCTGAAACACCAATATTTTTTAGAAAATCTTCAACAAATTCATGTTTTTCAAAAATATCTTCTCCTTCTTTTTCTCCCTGGTCTGTTAAAATCACAAAATCATTTTCTAATTTAATTTTTCCTTCATCCTCAAGAGATTTTATTATTTCATCAAAATTTTCTAAGTTGAAATAACTTTTTAATTCTGAGACTGACACTTTCTCTTTTTTCTCTCTAAATAAATATTCTAAAATCTCTTCTTTTATCTTCTTCATGAAAATATTTTTCATTTATATTATAAACAATAACTAAAAAAATTCAAATATATATTTGTCTATATTAATATGTTAATATAGTATCTGACACCAAAATGACATAGTTTTTCACAGAGAAGAAGCTATAAAATGGTAAGTGATTTTGATGTAAAATGTTATAATTATTTAGTTAAGATGAAAACTTATCTTTTCAAGATATATGGGAGAGTTCAAGGGGTTGGTTTTAGACCATTCATATATAGATTAGCAAAAGAGTTAAATTTAAAAGGTTATGTTTTAAACTCTTCGAGTTGTGTTGAAATAGCTCTGCAGGGAGAAAAAACTTCTTTAGATTATTTTATTGAAAGAATGAAAAATGAGGCTCCTCCTTTATCAAAAATTGAGAAAATTGAAAATAATATTTTAGATTTAGAAGATTTTAAAGATTTTGTAATTCTTGAAAGTAGAAAAGATAAAGGTTCTAATTTCATATCACCAGATATTGCAATATGCGATGAATGTTTAAAAGAGCTCCTTGATAAAAAAGATAGAAGATATAGATATCCATTTATAAACTGTACGAATTGTGGCCCAAGATATACCATCATCGAAGATTTACCATATGATAGAGAAAAAACAACAATGAAAGTTTTTAAAATGTGCGAAGAGTGTGAGAAAGAGTATAAAGATCCAAATTCAAGAAGATTTCATGCTCAACCCAATGCATGCTTTAAATGTGGCCCAGAAATCTGGATAGAAGATTTAAGCGAAAAAAGAATATATAAAGAGAATGTTTTTAAAGAGTTGGCAAAATTTTTAAAAGATAGCAAGATTGTTGCAATTAAGGGAGTTGGTGGATTCCATATTGCTTGTGATGCAACAAATGAATGTGCTATAGAACAATTAAGAGAAAGAAAAGAGAGGCCTACGAAACCTTTTGCTTTGATGATGAAAGATATTGATATGGCCAAAAGTTTTTGTTTTGTTGATAGTAAAGAAGAAGAGATTTTAAAATCAAAAGAAAGACCAATTGTTTTATTAAAGATTAAAAATTTATATCCAATATCTGAATTAGTTACACCTAATAATAAATATTTGGGAGTTATGCTTCCATACGCACCATATCACTATTTAATTTTTGAAGAATTTGATAAACCTCTAATTATGACAAGTGGAAATTTATCCGATGAACCAATAATAAAGGATAATGAAGGGGCTGAAGAAAAATTGAATGGAATAACTAAATATTTTGTTTTACATAATAGAGAGATTAAACATAGAATTGATGATAGCGTAGTTTTTATTGAAAATAAAAATCTAAATTTCATAAGAAGGGCAAGAGGCTTTGCGCCAGATCCAATTAAAATACCAATATCTTTAAAACCTACGCTTGCTCTCGGTGGAGAACTTAAAAATACATTTTCGTTAGGATTTGAAAATTATGTATTTATGAGCCCACACATTGGAGATTTAAAAGACAAAGAAACGCTTGATGTTTATGAAGAGACTATAGAAGAGTTCATCAAACTTTTTAAAATAAATCCAGAGATTCTTGTTTGTGATTTACATCCGCAATATCTTTCAACTCAATTTGGAGAAAAATTTAAAAAATATCTTGATGTTAAGTATATGCAACATCATAAAGCGCATAGTTATAGTTTGATTCTTGATAAAGAGATAGATGGTGATATTATAATTTTCTCTTTTGATGGAACTGGTTATGGAGAGGATAAAAATATATGGGGTGGCGAAGTTTTTATTGGAGATATAAATGATTTAAAAAGAGTTGCACATTTTAAATATTTTCCAATGACTAAAAGTGATTATGTAATTGAAAAGCCAATAAGACTTCTCTATCTATATGTTAAAACTTTTTTAAAAGAGCATGAGAATAATCTCTCTTTTGATATGAATCCATTTGAAAAAGAGATTTTAAATAAATCTTTAGAAAAAAATGAAAATATTATTTATACATCATCTTGCGGAAGGATTTTTGATATTGTATCAGCACTCCTTGATATAAAAAAAGAGGTTACCTATGAAGGAGAGGCTGCAGTTTCATTAGAAATGTTAGCTTATGATTCAAATAAG
>JAAYUH010000174.1 GCA_012517755.1 bacterium
GCCTGGTGATAATGTAATAATAACAGTTGAACTTATCTACCCTGTAGCCCTTGAAGAAGGTCAAAGATTCGCAATAAGAGAGGGTGGAAGAACTGTTGGAGCAGGTGTTGTATCAAAACTCATTGAGTAGGTGAAATATGAGAATGATAATCAATCTTGAATGTACAGAATGTAAAAGAAGAAACTATACAACAACAAAAAATAAAAACAATGATCCAAATAGAATTGAGTTAAAAAAATATTGTCCATGGTGCAGAAAACATACTGTCCATAAGGAGGTAAAGTAGGCCAGTAGCTCAATTGGTAGAGCACCGGTCTCCAAAACCGGTTGTTGGGGGTTCAAGTCCCTCCTGGCCTGCCATTTTAAATATGAATCAAAAAGTTAGTTTTTTTACAAGAATAAAAAACTTTTTTAAAGAAGTGAAACAGGAGTTTATTTATAGAACAACTTGGCCATCAAGAGAGTTATTGATTAATTCTTTTGTAACTGTTTTAATATTCATTGCATTTTGGGCAGTTATAATTGGAGTGTTTGATTATGTTTTTGCTTGGTTACTACAATTAATAACATCAATATAAGAGAATGAAAAAAGAAGAGATTAAAGAAGAAAAAGAAAAAAAACAAAAAAAGTGGTATATTGTTCATACTTATTCAGGAATGGAAGAGAAAACCAAAAAAAATCTTGAACAGAGTATTGACGCAAATAATATGCATGATAGAATATTTAGAGTTGAAGTTCCTGTTGATTGGAGAGTCAAACTAAAAGATGGAAAGAGACAGATTGTCCCTGAAAAAGTTTATCCAGGATATATTCTTGTTGAAATGATAATGGATGATGATACCTGGTTTGTGGTTAGAAATACTCCTGGAGTTCTTGGCTTTGTTGGTGGTGGTGGAAAACCAACACCTTTAACTGATGAAGAGGTAAGAGTGATTATGGATAGAATAGGAATTGAAGAAGCTAAAGCACAGTTAACTTTTACAGTTGGCGATACGGTAAGAGTTATGGGAGGACCTTTTGATCAGATGATTGGAAAGGTTGAAGAAATATATGAAGATAAAGAAAAAGCAAAGGTTAGACTCTCAATTTTTGGGAGAGATATACCTGTTGAAATTGATTTTGTCCATTTAGAAAAGATATAAAGGAGGTAATAGATGGCTAAAGAAGTTGAAGCAATAATTAAACTTCAAATACCCGCAGGAAAAGCAACACCAGCTCCTCCAATTGGTCCTGCTTTAGGACAAAAAGGAATCAATATTATGCAATTTTGTAATGAATTTAATCAGAGAACAAAAGACCAGGAAGGTATTGTTTTACCAGTAATAATAACTGTTTTTAAAGATAAGAGTTTTGTTTTTGAAATAAAAACTCCACCAGTTTCTGAACTTATTAAAAAATCTTTAAAAATAGAAAAAGGTTCTGGAGAACCAAACAAAAACAAAATTGGAAAATTATCAAAAAAACAGTTACAAGAAATTGCTGAAAAAAAGATGAAAGATCTTAACACTGATTCACTTGAAGCAGCAATTAAAATTGTTGAGGGAACAGCAAGAAGTATGGGTGTTGAGGTTGAAAGGTAGGTGATATGAATGGGAAAAAGATATGATGCACTACTTTCTAAAGTTGAAAAAGGTAAAAACTATGAAATTGATGAAGCACTTAATCTTATTAAAGAACTTGCAAGTGCAAAATTTGATGAGAGTGTTGAAGTTCATATAAAATTGAATATAGATCCAAAAAAGACAGACCAAACAATCAGAACTTCAGTGCTTTTACCTAATGGAATTGGTAAAACAAAAAAAGTTTTAGCATTTGTTAAGGGAGAAAAAGTACAAGAGGCTCAGAATGCAGGAGCAGATTATATTGGAGATCAGGAAACCGTTGAGAAAATTTTAAAAGGCTGGATGGATTTTGATTCAGTAATTGCAACACCAGATATGATGCCAATGATTTCAAAACTTGGAAAAGTTCTTGGTCCGAGAGGTCTTATGCCAAATGCAAAAACAGGAACTGTTACTATGGATGTTGAAAGAGCTATAAAAGAGATAAAAATGGGTAAAATTGAAATAAAAACTGACAAACTTGGAAATATACATTCAGTTATTGGTAAAGTTAGTTTTGATAAAGATAAACTTAAGGAAAATTTTTTAGCTTTGATTGATGCTATTATGAAAGCAAAACCATCCTCAGTTAAGGGTCAATTTATTAAATCGATTTATATAGCAACAACGATGGGCCCTGCTTTGAAATTAGATGTTGTAAAAGTTTTAAACTCTTTAACTTAATTGAGCCTGAGAAAATGGGTGCTTTTTAAAAGCTTAAAGATTTTCGCCCATCGAGGCATGGAATAAATAAACTATTTTCATGTCCTTCGGTGGAAGGACTTTTTAATTTTAGGAGGATGCAATGATAACCAAAGAGAAAAAAGGAGTTATGCTTTCAGAAATAGAAAAAAGAGTTGATGATTCTAAAATTATAATTTTTACATCTTTCAATGAACTTCCTGTTTCAGAAATTGCTCCATTGAGAAGAGAATTAAAGACAAAAAAAGGTGAATTTAAAGTTTTCAAAAACACTCTAATAAAAAAGATTTTAGAGAAGAAGGGAATCAACCTTAATAATAATGTTTTAGAAGGTCCAACTGCTGTTGTTTTTGGTTATGAAGATCCATTTAGAATTGTTAAACTAATTTCTAATTATCAAAAAACACATAGAAAAACTTTTAATATTAAGGGAGGACTTTTTGGTGAATCTATTTTAACATCTAATGATTTAATTTCTCTTTCATCTATAAATTCTATTGAAGAGGTTTATGGAAATCTCGCATATTCACTAAAATCACCATTAATAAGAATGGTATTTGCATTGAAGAGCCCTTTATCAAGGTTAATCAATGTTTTTAATGAAATAAAAAGCAAGAAAGAATAAAGGAGGAAAAAGGTAATGACAAAAGAGGAACTTTTAGAAGCAATTGAAAAGATGAGTGTTGTTGAACTTGTCGAATTTGTTAAAGCACTTGAAGAGAAGTTTGGTGTTTCTGGTATGCCAATGGCAGTTCCAGTAGCAGGTAATGCACAACAGAAAGGTGGAGCCCCAGTTCAAGAAGAAGAAAAAACTACTTTTGATGTTGTTCTAACAAGTGTAGGACAAGCTAAAATCCAGGTCATTAAAGTTTTAAGAGAGATATTAAATATATCTCTTAAAGAAGCAAATGATCTTGTTGCATCAACCCCTCAGGTAATTAAGAAAGGTGTAAGTCAAGAGGAAGCAGAAGATTTTAAAAACAAACTCTCCACTGTTGGAGCAACAGTGGAAATTAAATAGAAGAACCCCGATTAATTTTTTCGGGGTTTCACTATTTTTAATACTGGA
>JAAYUH010000175.1 GCA_012517755.1 bacterium
AAAATAATTTTATGGTGGAGCAGACGGGATTTGAACCCGTGACCTCCTGAGTGCAAATCAGGCGTTCTCCCGCTGAACTACTGCCCCAAAAAACCTTTTAATATTATAACATAAAAGAGATATTTTTATGAATATTAAAATATACATTTCTTTAAAATTAACACTTAGGAACTATTTTTAGAATTCAATAAAGTTTATGTAATTTTTTTATTTTTACATAAAATTTAGTTATGATAAAATTTAAGTTATGAGTGTAATTGTCAATAGAAAAAGGTGTCTTTGTTTTAAAAATACATTTGATAATTTACAGAAGAAAACTATTGTTAAATGGAAAGTATGAGAAGATAAAATATTTATAATTTATCAATTTATAAAAATTTATAATTAGGAGGATAAAAAATGGAATTAGAAGAACTAAAGAGGAAAAAAAGGAATGTCTGGGAGGTTTACCCAGAAGAAGAGATTGAAAAATTTTCAAAAATCTACTCTAATTTTTTATCAGAAGCAAAAACAGAAAGAGAAATTGTTTTAAAAGGAGAAGAGGTTTTAAAAGAAAAAGGATTTATAAACATTGATGATAGTATAAATGGAGAAAAGTTATATAAAAAGATAAAAAATAAATCTCTTTTAATTATAAAAAAGGGTGAAAAAAGTTTAAAAGAGGGATTTAATCTTGTTACTGCTCATATTGATTCTCCAAGAATAGATATAAAACAAAATCCATTATATGAGGATACAGATATAGCTTTTTTGGAAACTCACTATTATGGAGGAATCAAAAAATATCAATGGGTTTCAATTCCTCTTGTTTTAAAAGGTGTTATCATAGATAAAAATGGAAAAACAATAAATATAAATTCTGAAAAAGACAATATAATTTTTTCTATACCAGATCTTTTACCTCATCTTGCAAGAAGACAAGCTGAAAAGAAGTTATCTGAAGCAATTGAAGGTGAAAATCTCAATGTTTTAATTGGTTCAAAACCAGGAAAAGATGTAAAAGAGGATAAAGTAAAAAATTATATATTGAAATATTTGAATGAAAAATATGGAATTATTGAAGAGGATTTTATATCAAGTGAACTATCTCTTGTCCCTTATGGAGAAGCAAAGGATATCGGTTTTGATAAAAGTTTAATCTTAGGTTATGGACATGATGACAGATCTTGCGCATTAACTGCTTTTTATGCTATTTTAGATTCTGAACTATCTGAAAAGTGGAGTTTAGTTTATTTAATTGATAAAGAAGAGATAGGTTCTGAAGGTAATACATCAGCTCAATCAATGATTTTCGATGAAGCTTTACTAAATTTTGTTGAAGATTATAAAGAACTAATTAATATTTATACAAAATCATCAGTTTTATCTGGAGATGTAAACGCAGCCTTTGACCCAAATTATAAAGAGGTGTTTGAACCAAAGAACTCAGCTTATATAAACAATGGTGTTGTTATGACTAAATTTACAGGTAGAGGTGGTAAGTATGATTCAAATGATGCCTCAGCAGAATTTATAGGAAAAGTAAGAAATCTTTTTAACGAAAATAATGTTGTTTGGCAAACTGCAGAACTTGGTAAGGTTGATGAAGGTGGTGGAGGAACTGTGGCACTATTCTTTGCAAGAAAAGGGATGGATGTAGTTGATATGGGACCAGCAGTTCTTTCAATGCATGCACCATTTGAGATAATTTCTAAAGGTGATCTTTATTCCACTTATCATGCATATAAAGTTTTTTTAGGGAAATTTAAATAATGGAGATAGGAATAATTGGTCTTCCAAATTCTGGAAAGTCAACTCTATTCAAAGCATTAACAGGAAATGATATACTAATTGATATTTTTCCATTTTCAACAGTTAATCCAAATATTGGTGTTGTTGAAGTTCCAGATGAAAGAATATTAAAAATTAGTGAATATATAAAGCCAAAAGAGATAAAATATGCGACAATAAAATTTATTGATTTAGCAGGTCTTGTTAAAGGGGCAAGTAAAGGCGAGGGACTTGGTAACAAGTTCCTCTCTGAAACAAGAAGAGCAGATGGCCTTCTTGAAGTTGTAAGATGCTTTGAAGATGATAGAGTTCCTCATATAGAAGGAAGATTAGATCCAATTAATGATATTGAAATTATTCATCTTGAAATTGCCATTTCGGATTTTGAGATAGTTCAGAAAAATTTCGAAAAAATTGATCATTCCTATAAATCTGGAATTAAAGAGCTTAAGAATGAATATGAGGCGTTAAAATTTGCAAAAGAAAATCTGAATAAAGATTTATGGTTAAATGAAGTTGAATACCCTTATGAGTTTTCAGAAATTTATAAAAAATATAACCTTTTAACAATAAAACCACTAATTATTATTGCTAATGTAAACGAAGAGTATTTTATAGGCGAAGAATCTGATTATGTAAAAAAATTTATTGAATATTGTCAGAAAAAAAATTACAAATTTATTATAGCTTCTCTAAAATTAGAACTCGAGATAAAAAATCTTAATGCTTCAGAGAAAGAAGTTTTTTTGAAAGAGATAAATTTAGAAGAAACAATTTTAAATAAGATAATAAAAGAATCATACAATATTCTTGATTTGATAACCTTTTTTACCTATGCTAATGATATTCTTGAAGCACATTCAATTAAAAGAGGAACTTTAGCTCCTCAAGCAGCAGGAAAAATCCATACAGATTTTGAAAAAGGGTTCATAAAAGCAGAGGTCTTTAATTATCAAGATTTATTAAGGGTTCAATCAATTCATGAATTAAAAGAAAAAGGATTAATAAAAATTGAAGGAAAAGAATATGAAATAAAAGATGGAGATATTGTCTATTTTAAATTCAATATCTAAATTTATCTATTTTTTACAATTTTCACAAATGCCGTAAATTTCAATGATATAAAAAAGAGGATCCAAACTTTTTAAACTATTCTTAATATCAAGTATCTCATATAGTTTATGAATTTCTGGAGCCTTTATTTCTTTAATTTTTCCGCAATTACTGCATATTAGATGAATATGAGGTTCTTTATAAATTTCATAACTCATATGTCTTTTTGAAAATGATGTACTTTTTACAACTCCTGTTTTTTCAAGAACTGAAAGAGTTCTATAGATGGTTGTTAAGCTTACACCTTTTGTTTTTAATTTATCATATATTTCCTGAGCAGAAAAATGTTTACCTTTATTTTTTAATAGAAATTCAAAAATCTCTTTCCTACCTTTAGTTCTTCTTAAGCCTGAATCATATAAAATCTTATCTATCATTTTTTTCCAAATCTTCTTTCAAAAATCTGTTAAACAAATAAATTGTATTATATACAAGTTTTTCTCTTATTTGTTCTCGATTTCCTTTTATATTAAATTTTTTTGTGAAGGTTGAATTCTTAGATAAAATTGTTACAAATATTAAACCAATTTCTTTATTTTCAGATGGATTTGGTCCAAGATTTCCTGTTATTGAAATTCCATAATCGGTCGAGAATTTCTTTATCACATTATTTGCCATATCAAATGAAACTTCTTTACTAATTGCACCATAATTTTTTAAATGATTTTCATTAACATTTAGAACTTCTTTTTTAATTTCATCATTATAGGTAACTACTGAGCCTTTAAAAAAATTAGAAGAACCTGGAAGAAATGTAAAAAAATATGAAAGGTAACCACCAGAACAAGATTCAGCAACACTTAATGTTTTTTTATTGTTTATTAATATTTTTTTAATCTCAACTAAATTTTTAATTAAATTTTTATAACTCAAAGAAGAGTTTTGAGATTTCGCTACCAAGTTTGGCATTATTTAAAATTAAAGATTTATTTGCTTTTACAGTTTTTCCTTTAGATTTTTTATGAAGAGAACTTAAAAGGAAAGGAGTCACATTTTTACCAGATATTTTTTTCTTTATCAAATCTTTTTCTATCTCTTCCATAATTTTTTCAAATTCATATCTGTCAAATTCATTTTCTTTAGGAATAGGGTTAACAATTAAAATAGATGAGTCACTAAAATATTCCCAATAATGCAGAAAATCAACAAGTTTATTGATGTCATAAAAGTAGTAGTTTAAATTGATATCAGTTTCTCTATAGTAGAATCCAGGGAGTTTATCAGTATTATATCCGACAACAAGAACCCCAAGAGTTTCTAAATATTCCCATGTTTTTTTAATATCAAGTATCGACTTAAAACCAGATGTTATTACAATAGTTTTATATTTTGAAAGAGCTGTTAAATCTGAGGATATATCAAAGTTAGCTTCAAAATTTCTATGAACTCCACCAAGTCCTCCCGATGCAAGAAATTTTAGATTTAAATGATTCATTATAAACAGCATTCCAGAGATAGTTAAGGCACCACTCTTACCTATAGATAAAATATATGGAATATCGCTCATATTGGTTTTTATAATATTTTTATCTTTAGCAAAAAATTCAAAATCTTCATCTTTAAATCCAATTAGAATTTTCCCATTTTTAATACCTATGGTTAATGGTACAATATTTTGTTTTCTTGATATCTCTTCACATTTTCTTGCAACATCTATATTGTCAGGATAGGGTAAACCAAAAGATAAAAGTGTTGTTTCAAAACATAAATGAGGGTAGCAAGATCCTTTGAACTCTTCAGAAAAAATAAAAGCTTCTTTATTACAATTTTTCACCTTTTTCATAAGGTACTCCATCAGCAGCAGGAGCAGTTGCTTTACCAACAAAACCAGCAAGAATTAAAATTGTTAAAATATATGGAAGTGCTAAGAAGAATCCTCTTGGTATAATATTTAATACACTTGGAGCATATGTTTGTATGAATATTTGAAGTACATTTGCAAGCATAAAAAAAAGTGCAGCTAAAAGAGTTCCAATTGGTTTCCATTTTCCAAATATCATAGCAGCAAGTGCAATAAAACCTAAACCTGCTGGCATATGGTTATCAAATAAATCAAGTTGTCCAATTGACATTGAAGCACCAGCAAGAGCTGCAAAGATACCAGACATAATAACTGCAAAATATCTTACTTTATAAACATCGATTCCAAGAGTATCTGCTGCTTTTGGATGTTCTCCGACTGCTCTAAGTCTTAAACCCCAAGGAGTATTATAAAGAAAAAAATGAAGAACAAAAGGAAGTATCAAAGCTAACCATACAAAAACATTCATCACTCTGAATAGTTCACCTATTATCGGAATTTTTGTAAGAATAGGTATTAATGGTTTACCCATAAAAGAGTTGACAGAAGGAGAGTGACCAGTTGTATTGAAATATCTTTCAAGAAAGAAGGTCATACCACCGAGAGCAAATACATTTATTGCAACTCCTGAAACAATCTGGTTTCCTTTTAAAGATATAGATATATATCCATGAAGAAGTCCAGCTAAAACTCCAATTATAATTGCAAGAAGTATTCCAATCCAAGGGTTTCCAGCAAGAGGATCCTTTCCACCAAGAAATGGATCAAATTTTGTTGATGAAATATATGCTCCAAAAACTGCAAAAAATCCACCCATTCTCATCATACCTTCAAGAGCAATGTTAACTACTCCAGCATTTTCACATATTACACCACCCAATCCAGCAAGAATAATTGGTGTTGCAAATTGGAGCATAGAAGAAAGGAAAGATATTATTATTTTAATAATTTCCATCAGTGGCCTCCTTGGTTTTAGTTGTTCTTTTTTCGCCAATTAGAAAAAGAAGGTATTTAATCCCAGATTGTCCTGCAACAAATATTGTAGCAAAGCCTTGAATTATGTCAGTAAAAGATTTATGTATACCCATCAATTGCATTCCAGTTGCCCCAGCTCTTACAAAACCAAAAAATATAGAAGCGATAAATGTACCAATTGGAGTCGTATTACCTATTAAAGACATTGTTATGCCATCAAATCCATAACCTTGACTGAAAACTCCTGGATATCTGCCCTCAATACCTAAAATCATACATGCCCCACTTATGCCTGAAAGTGCTCCTGCAATGAACATTGATATTACCATCGTTTTCGAAGTATTTATTCCAGCATACTTTGCTGCATCTATATTTAATCCAGTTGCTTGAATTTCATAACCAAGAACTGTTTTGTTTATTATTATATAAATTATTATTACAGCTATGATTGCAATAAAGATTGAAGCATTAAGTCTTGTTCCTTCAAATAAAGGTTTTAATCTTGATGAATCTGTGACATATGGTGTGCCAACAAGAAGTGTACCAGGATAATATTTTAAAATATTAAAAGGACCTACAACAATCCAGTTCTCTACAAGATGAATAGCAATCCAATTTAACATTATAGTTGTGATAACTTCATGTACGCCCCTCTTTACTTTTAACCAAGCAGCAAATGCACCGTATAAACCAGATGCTATACCAACAAGTATAAGTATTAATGGAATCCCTATTATTGGTGGTAGATTAAATATATATCCAAAATAGGCAGCAACAATTGATCCAATAATAAATTGCCCTTCTGCTCCAATGTTAAATAAGCCCGCTTTAAAAGCAACTGTTACAGAAAGACCTGTTAATGTTAAAATAGCACCTTTTAATATTCCTTCCCCTGCTTGCTTTAAAGATAAAAATTCTTTTAAAGAACTGCCAAGGGCACCTTCAAAAAGGAGTTTATATGCTTGAATTGGACTTTTACCTGTAGCTTTTATCATAATTCCTGCAACGATAAATGCAATTATTATAGATATTATTGGAACAAGAAATGTTGAAATATCATCCTTTTTTGCATTCCACCAATTAATTATTTTATTAATATTATCAGAAAAATTATTTTTCACTTTCCACCTCTTTTTTATCATATCTCTTAAGTCCAAGCATAAGTAATCCAAGCTCTTCTTCTGAAGCTTCTTCTTGAGATAATTCACCAACTATTTCACCATTAAATAAAACAGCAATTCTGTCTGATAACATCATAATTTCTTCAAGTTCAAGAGAAATTAAAAGAACTGCTTTTCCAGAATCTCTCTGTTCTACGAGTTTTTTATGAACAAACTCAGTAGCACCAACATCTAATCCTCTTGTTGGTTGTGATGCAACAAGAACATCAGGATCGTAAGATACCTCTCTTGCTACAATTACTTTTTGCTGATTTCCACCTGATAAAGAATCGACCTTTAAATTTGGATTTCTTGGTCTAATATCATATTCTTCTACTTTTTTAGAACTGAATGTTTTAATATAACCACTGTTTAAAAAGTTGCCTTTTTTAAAATTTTTATCTCTTTGTCTTCCTAAAAAAAGATTATAAGATACACTGAATGGTAAAATTAATCCTCTAACTCTTCTATCTTCAGGTATATATGCAAAACCATTTCTTCTAAAAAACCATGGATCAAATTTATCTATTTCTTTACCATTTATCAATATTTTTCCACTATGTATAGGTCTTAGCCCATTTAGTGCCTCAACCAATTCTTTCTGTCCATTACCTTCAACACCTGCAATTCCAAGTATTTCAAATCTTCTAAGTTTAAAGTTAATACCTCTTACAGCAGGGATACCTTTATCACTCATTATAACAAGATCTTTTACCTCAAGGATAGGTTCGCCTGGTTTTTTTTCCTTTCTTGGTACTTCAAGAACTACATCTCTTCCTACCATAAGTCTTGCAAGTTCTCTCTCATTTGTTTCTTCCTTGTTTTTAATACCCATCACTTTTCCATTCTTTAATACACAAATTCTATCTGCAATTTCGAGAACCTCTTTTAGTTTATGGGATATAAAAATAATTGTTTTATTATCTTTTTTTAGTGCATTTATTGTTTCAAAAAGTTCTTTTGTTTCTTGGGGAGTTAAAACTGCAGTGGGTTCATCAAGAATTAAAATTTGTGCACCTCTAAAAAGGACCTTTAAAATCTCTACTCTCTGTTGAATTCCCACTGGCAGATTTCCAACTATTTCCTTTGGATCAACATTCAGTCCATATTGTTCTGAAATTTTTTTTACCTCTTCTATACCTTTTTTTCTATCAAGTACAATTCCATTTTTCACAAATTCATTACCTAAGATTATGTTTTCATAAACGGAGAATATTGGAACAAGCATAAAATGTTGATGAACCATTCCTATACCGTTTTCAATTGCTTTCTTAGGTGTGTTATGCGTAATTCTTTTACCATTAATATAAATTTCACCACTATTTGGACTATATAAACCATAAATAATATTCATAAGAGTTGTTTTACCAGCACCGTTTTCTCCAACTATTGCAAAAACCTCTCCTTTTTTAATCTCTAAGGAGATATTATCATTTGCAACAACCCCAGGGAAAATTTTTGTAATATTTCTAAGTTCAATTGCGTATTCCAAAATTTCCTCCTATTTTAAAAAAAAAGGGTGGGGATGGGTTCCCCACCCACAATTTTCTCTAAATAATATTATGGTAAAGTAGGAGGAACAAATGTATTAAGTGCTTCTCTTGAATCTGGAATAACAAGTGTACCTTCAGCAATCATATTTTTTAATGTATTAACCTTATTAAGAACTTCATCTGGAATTATGTCTTTAGTGTATTTTAAAGGTGAAATTCCAACTCCGCCTTCTTTTATACCAAGCGAAACTACACCAGATTTGAATGTTCCTTCTACTACAGATTTAATTGAAAGCCATACAGCATAATCGACATGCTTAATCATTGATGTTAAAACTCTTCCTGGTGCCATATAATCTTGGTCTGAATCAACTCCAACTGCGAAATATCCTTCACCTCTTGCTTGTGCCTCTTTTATAACACCAATTCCACAAGCACCTGATGCATGGTATACAATATCTGCACCGGCATCAAATTGCTGTTTTGCTATTTTTTGACCATCATCAGCATTTGTGAAGTTTCCGGTATAAGCATATAGAACTTTTGCTTTAGGATTAACTGTTTTTACACCAGCTCTATATCCTACTTCAAATTTTTGAATAAGGAAGTTTTCCATACCACCAACAAATCCAACAATATTCTTTTTTGTCATCTGACCAACAAGTGCACCTACGAGGTATGAGCCTTCATGTTCCTTAAATGAATAACAGACAACATTTGGTGGTGCAGGATCTATAACTCCATCAATTAACATAAAGTAGGTATTTGGATATTGAGGAGCAACTTCAGATATAGCATCTGTTAACATAAATCCTACTCCAATAACAAGTTTTGCACCTTCATCAGCGAGTCTCTTTAAGTTTGGAACATAATCCTCGTTTTGTTTTGATTCAAGAACAAGTGGTTGAATATCAAATTTTTTAATGCCACGATCTGCAAGATCTGGAGCTTCATCAGTAATTGTTTTATTATATTCATCATCAGTTAATGGTTGATATCCAACACCTGCGACCATTTTAAGACCAGCACCCCATGCCTCAAGCCCACGAAGAGCTGAATCGTTGAATGATTTATCTCCTCTACCTCCAACATCAGTAACTAATCCTATTTTAATTATAGGTGTAAGGGTTACATCTTTTGTTGCTGTTTTTCCACCTTCAATAGTTAATTTCTCTGAAAAGTCTGCATAACCTTCAAATTTAATAGTTAATGTCTGCTCTCCTGTTGGTACATCTTTAACTTCATATTTTCCATCACTGCCTGTTGTTGCTGTTTTTCCACCTATTGCAACTGAAGCACCAGAAATAGGTGAACCTGTAGATTTATCAGTTACAGTACCTGTTACTGAACCTGTAGTTTTTGCACATCCAGCAAAAACTACGCCAACTAAAATTAAAACTAAAAGAATTGTTAAACTTCTCTTCATTTATACCCTCCTTTAAGGTTGAATTTAATGAAGATTTCTTTATTTAATCTCACCTCCTTTCGCATAAATTATTATATCATATTTTTTGATTGGTAAACAATATTAGCAATTTTTATTATGTGGTCTCCCATTCTTTCGAGATTTGAAATTACATCAAGATAAATTACACCTGCTTCAGTAGAACATATTCCTTTCTCCAACCTTTCAATATGATGTTCTCTCATTTCATCTTCATACTCATCAATAATTTTTTCATTATTTCTAATCACCTCAAAATTTTCTGGTGATATGGAGAATAAATTTTCTTTTATAATAGAGTAATTTTTATAAACATAGTTGAACATATCTAATAATTCTTCCATTGCATATTGTGAATATGGAATTCTATCTTCAAGTCTTTGAAATTCTAATTGAGATGTATTATCTATCAAATCACCAATTCTCTCTAACTGAGATGAAATTATCAAAATTTGTGGTACCATTTTGAGTTCCTTTTCTGGAAGATTTAATGATGTTATCAAAGGAACATATTTTGAAATTTCTTTATTGACATAATTTATCGTTTCTTCTCTTTGTGCAATATCTTTAAATACACTTTTATTATTATTAAATATCAACTCTTTTAAACATAATAAATTATTTTCAACAATTGATGCCAATCTTGTTACCTCTTTTATAAGAGCATCATAGGCAACGATAGGAGATTTTAAAATTGATTTATTTAAATATTTCACACCTGTTTCAATAATAACTTCTTCTCCAGGTATTATTTTTTGAATTAGCTTCACAAATTGATTAATAAATGGTAAAAAGATCAGTGTATTTATAACATTAAATAGAGTATGAGAATTTGCAATTTGATTAACAGTATTAGGAGTTAACATTTTAATAAAATTTATATATGGATTTAAAATTAAAAGGAAAATTGTTGCTCCAATTAAATTAAATAGAACATGAGCGAGGGCAGTTCTTTTAGCTGCAATGTTTGTTCCTACACTTGCTATTACTGCTGTAATTGTTGTCCCAATGTTCGCTCCTAATATCATAGAAAAAGCAGAGTTAATATTAAGAAGTCCCTCCATACCTAATGCCTCTATTATTCCTACTGTAACACTACTACTTTGTTGTATCATAGTAAAAATTAAACCTACTAATAACCCAAAAATAGGAATTTTACCAAAAGTTAAAAACAGTTCTTTTATCTTTGGATCATCTTTTAATGGAGATACAGAAGAGGTCATAATTTCTATTGCAATAAATATTAATCCAAACCCCATTATGAATTGACCAAAATATTTAACTCTTTTCTTGAATGGTAGAAATTGAAGTAAAAAACCGATTGTAAAAATTAGAAAACCATATTTAGTAATTTTTAGAGCAATTATTTGAGCAGTGATTGTTGTTCCAATGTTTGCACCAAAGATAACACCAACTGCTTGTAAAAGATTCATTAAACCACTGTTTACCAAACTAACAACAATGACAGTTGTAGCAGAACTTGATTGAATAATTGCAGTAACAATGAAACCTAATAAAGCACCCATAATTGGATTTGATGTAGTTTTTTCAAGAATATTTTTTAGTTTTTGTGCTAAAGCTTTTTGAATTCCATCACTTGTAATATGGATACCGTAAATAAATAATGCTATTCCACCAATTAAAGGTAAAATAACTTCTAAAAACAAATTTTAACTCCTTAAAGAATATTTAATACCCTCTTCCACTCTTTCAATTAACTGAAATTTAAGAGATTTTTTAATAGATTCAGGAATTTTGTATAAGTCATTTTCATTTTCTCTTGGTATAACGATTTCACTGATACCTGCACGATGAGCAGCAAGAACTTTAATTTTTAATCCACCAATTGGAAGAACTTTTCCAGAAAGAGTAATTTCGCCTGTCATTGCGACTTCTTTTCTTATTGGAATTTCTGTAATTGAAGATACCATAGCAGCAACAATAGCAATTCCAGCTGAAGGACCATCTTTTGGAACTGCACCTTCGGGTACATGAACATGAAAATCATACTTTTTATAAAATTCTTTATCTTTTATCTTGAGATGATCCATTTTAGCTCGAATATATGAAAAAGCTGCTTGAGCTGATTCTTTCATGATATCTCCAAGTTGACCAGTTAGAATTAGTTTACCACTACCTTTCATTTTAACTACTTCGATTTTTGTTATATCTCCTCCAAAAGGAGTCCATGAAAGCGCTGTAGAAACTCCAACTTCATCTCTCTCTTCTTTTATTCCAAATCTATAAAGTGGATATTCGAGATAATGAATAATATTTTTTAAATTTACATTGACCTTCTTAAATTTGTTTCCTTTTTCAAGTTTTTCTTTTGCTACCTTTCTTAAAATTTTTGATATTTGTCTTTCAAGTTCTCTTAATCCAGATTCTCTTGTATATTCTCTTATTATTTTAAGATAGGCTTCATCAGTAATAAATACATCTTTTTCTGTTAAACCATTATATTCAAGCTGTTTTTTGAATAGATATTTTTTTGCGATTTCAAGTTTTTCATCTTCAGTATATCCTGGTAGATAAATTATTTCCATTCTATCTAATAGGGCGGGGGGTATTGTATGAGTAACATTTCCTGTTGTAATAAAAAGAACATCAGATAAATCAAAAGGTATTTCAATGAAATGATCAGAAAAATGTGAATTTTGATCTGGATCGAGTGCCTCAAGAAGTGCTGCAGAAGGGTCTCCTCTAAAATCAACGCCAACTTTATCTATTTCATCAAGTAAAAAGACAGGATTTTTAGAGTTCGCCTCTTTTATACCTTGAATTATTCTTCCTGGAAGAGCACCTACATATGTTCTTCTATGTCCTCTTATTTCTGCTTCATCTCTTATACCTCCAAGTGAAATATGAACAAATTTTCTTCCTAAAGCTCTCGCTATTGATTTTCCAAGAGATGTTTTTCCTACACCTGGTGGTCCAATAAAGCATAAAATAGGGGATTTTGGTTTTCTTGTCAATCTTCTTACTGCAAGATACTCTATTATTCTTTCTTTTATATCAGTTAATCCATAATGATCTTCATCAAGGATCTTCTTCGCCTTTTTTATATCAATTTCATCTTTTGTTTCAATATCCCAGGGTAAATCAAGTATCCAATCAAGATATGTTCTTATTACACTCGCTTCCATTGCCATTGGTGGCATTTTAGAAAGTTTTTTTAATTCTTCATCAAATTTATCAAGTACATATTGAGGTAGATTTCTTTTTTTAATTTTTTCTCTAT
>JAAYUH010000015.1 GCA_012517755.1 bacterium
AGAATGATTATTGATGTAACAGTACCAAAATGGGGACTTACAATGAAAGAAGTTGAAATTGTTAAATGGCTTAAAAACGAGGGAGATATGGTCGAGAAGGATGAACCTCTTGTTGAGGTTACAACTGAGAAGATTTCAAATACAATAAATGCCCCAGAAAAAGGGAAACTTGTTAAAATTCTCGCTAAAGAGGGAGAAACTGCTCCCGTTGCTGCTGTTGTTGCACAGATTGAAACAGAATAACCTTCTTAAAGGAGAAGGAGTGTAATATTATGGAAGATTTTAAAGTAATTGCAAGTCAATATGACATAGATCTTGAGAAGCTCAAGGAAGAAAAAGGTGAATTGAGTTTCGAGATTCTTGAACAATATATTAGGGAACATTTTTATCCTAAGGTAAAAGAAGAAAGAAAGCTAAGCGGCATTAGAAAAATTACAGCTCAAAGATTATCTGAAAGTTACAGAAATGCAGTCCATGTAACAATCAATATGGAAGTATTGACAGATAACCTTTTGAATCTTAAAAATAAAATTAAAGGTAACCCATCCCTAACTATTATAATGCTTAAGCTTATTGCAAAAGCCTTAAAAGATTTTCCTGAAGCAAATGCAACTCTTGAAGGTGACAAGATAACAACTTATGATTCCGTGAACATTGCAGTTGCAATTGATACTCCTTTTGGTCTTCTTACACCAGTTTTGCGTGATGTTGATAAAAAAAACATCGAAGATCTTGTAGATGAATATGGAGACCTTATTAAAAGAGCAAGAAGTGGTGGCTTGAAAGAAAAAGATTTTGTTGGTGGTACATTTACGATAACAAACCTTGGTATGCTTGATGTTGATTTTTTCACACCAATTATAAATCCCCCACAAATAGCTATACTTGGAATAAACAGGATGAAAGATAATGTTATTCTTGAAAATGGAGTTCCAAAAAATGTTAAGACTATGTACCTTTCTCTAAGTTTTGATCATAGAGCAATAGATGGTGCACCAGCTGCAAGATTTTTACAGAGAATAAAACAATATTTTGAGGAGAGTACTCAAGTTGAGTGAATGGAAAAAATTTGTAATTGAATTTGGATTTGGCATAGACCAGCATGGACAAGATCCTACAAATGCTGCAATAAAGGCAGTAAAGGACGCAATATCAAGATGCTATCTAATAGGAATATCTGAGCTTGGTTTGAAAGAAATGAAAATTGAGGTACTTATTGGTGTACCTCATGCTGATCAAGTGGACATTGAAGCAGTGAAGAAATCATTTCCACTTAATTATGAAAAAGATATTAGAGTTGTCGAAGGTGGGCTTATGTCAGAAGGATTTAAATATGAAGAATTGGGAGATAAGAGCTGCGAGGTTATGCTTGCTGTTGCTTCAATAACGGTATTAGCAAGATGAAAAATACAATTGGAATCATTGCAAATCCTCAATCTGGAAGAGATATAAGAAGACTTATCGCTCATGCAAGTGTATTCGATAATATGGAGAAGGCAAACATTGTAGAAAGGTTACTAACTGTATTTGAAAAGCTTGGAATTAAAAAAGTGCTTGCAATGCCAGATGGATTTGGAATTGTAACTACCGCGCTTTATTCTCTTTGTAGTATCAATATTAATGTAGAATTTATTGATATGAGGACATGGGATAGTTGGGAAGACACATATGAAGCAGCTAAAATTATGAAGGATGAATGTGATGTAATTGTTGTAATAGGTGGAGATGGAACAAATAGAATTGTTGCAAAAGTTGTTAATGATACTCCTATTATGCCAATTTCAACTGGAACAAACAATACATTTCCATATATGATTGAAGCAACTATTGCTGGTGAAGCTGCTGCATCAATTGCTCTTGGAGTTGTCAATAAAGATGAAGCAACACATAAATCTAAAAAAATTGAACTTTTTGAAAATGGAGTTATGAAAGACATTGCTTTGATTGATGCAGCAGCTACAAACTATTCTTTTGTTGGAGCAAGGGCAATATGGGAGCCTCAATCACTTTATGAACTTGTTTTAAGTAAAGCATCTCCAGCAAATATAGGACTTAGTTCAATTGGAGGCATTTTAAGAGAAATTGACGACGAAGATATTGGAATGTATGTTGAATTTGGAAAAGGAAGGAAAATAAAAGCGCCTATTTCACCAGGTGTTCTAAGGGAGATTGAAGTTAAGGACTATAAAATAGTCTCACTTGGAGAAGAGATAAATTTAAAAACAACGTCCGCTCTTTTTGCTCTTGATGGTGAAAGAGAAGTATACTTTGAGGGAAAGATCAAAGCACACATTATTAGAGAAGGTCCAGCAGTCATTGACTATAAAAAAACTCTGAAACTTGCTTCTGAGAGAGGGCTTTTTAAAATCGATTAGTTTATTTTTATTTAAAAAGTAATTATTTCAGGGGCATATAATTGCCCCTTCTTTAATTCAATAATTTAAAAATTCTTTTATAGTATTCACATTTTACAATTATCTCAAAGAAAATAAATTAACTCCACAATGCAATAAATTCATATTCCTATCCTAAATGAAGTTTTTGATATTAAAAAAATATAAATCTTTTATATTTTTTAATCAAGGGGGTGAGAATGCTTTACTCGGGAATACTCCCAAAAGATTTTACTATCTCTTATGAATTTCTTTTTTTAAAAAAGTTTGAAAATATTTTCTCATCTATTTGAATTAGTGAAATTACTTTGTTGACAAAAAGACATTTCCTTTTAATGATTATAATAAAATAAGTTTATTATTTTTAAATTTGAAACATTTTTTATTCTAAATTTGTTTTTGATAAGGTAAATTTGTTAAAAATTTAATGTATGAATATAATTTATAGTAGGAGGTTGGTATGGCATTTAAGACAGCTTTTATTTTTCTTGCACCAGATGCAAGACCTGATAAGAATAAATCAGTAATATTTACTCCTACGATGGAACTTCATATTGTTGGAGCTAAGAATTATGATGATGCATGTGAAGTCGTAAAAGAACTTGTGAATCAGGGAATAGGTGCAATTGAGTTATGTGGCGGTTTTGGCAATGTTGGCGTAGGAAAGATCTCTGATGCTGTTGAACATAAGGTTCCAGTTGGCGTGGTAAGGTTTGACATTCACCCAGGATTAGGCGATAGAAGTGGAGATGAATTCTTCCTTTAAAAATAAGAAAATTTAAAAAGGGCACAATTTTCTGCTTAATCTTGTACCCTTTTTAAAAACACGTTTAAGTTTGTACAACCCTTTTTCCAAAACCTATATCTCAACTGTTCCTATCAACTGCCCTTGCTTAATTACTTCGTTTTCTTTAACAATAATATTTAAGTTTCCAGAAGCTGGTGATTCTATTGTAACAGTAAGTTTTCCAATCATTACATCTGCAATTTCTTCTTTTTCTTTTACCTGTTCGCCATCTCTTTTAAACCAGTGAGTCAACGTTCCGCTCTGGTCTTCAACTGTAACCTTCGGCACCTTAATTTCAACTTTCATCTTTTTTCTATCCCATCATCTCTTTAATATTTTTTATTATTTTATCTTTATCTGGTAATGCAAATTTTTCTAATGGTCTACTGTAAGGAACAGGAATATCCGGGTAAGCTATTCTTCTTGGCAAAGCCTTTAGGTTATTTCCTATATTCTCTGAAATTATTGAAATAATTTCTCCAGACACACCATAACTTTTATAATCTTCATCCACTACAAGCAATCTCCCGGTCTTTTTTACAGAATCAAGAATAGTTCCTTTATCCAGAGGCACAAGAGTCCTCAAATCTACAACTTCAACACTAATTCCCTCTTTTTCAAGTTCATTTGCTGCATGCAAAGCTTCATAAACCATTTTAGAAAGAGTAGTGATTGTTACATCGCTACCTTCTTTAACAACCTTTGCTTTTCCAATTGGTACTATATATGATTCTTCTGGTACATCATAAATTGCTTCATCAAATGGTGTCATCCATCCAAGCCCCATTAAAGATTTATGGAAAAAATACATTACAGGATTTTCATCTCTTATTGCGGAAATCATCAAACCTTTTGCATCGTAAGAGTTGGAAGGTATAACTATTTTTAATCCAGGAATATGTGCAAATAAACCATAAAGACACTGAGAGTGTTGTGCTGCATCACTATAGCCACCGCCCATTGCAGTTATTATAACAACTGGCATTTTTACATTTCCATTAGACATATAATGTACTTTCGCTATATGGTTGTATATTTGGTCCATAGCTACACCAAAGAAATCAACAAACATTAATTCAACAATTGGTCTCATTCCTTTTGTTGCTGCACCTAATGCTCCACCAATGAATGCTGATTCGCTTATGGGGGTATCTTTAATTCTCTCGTAGCCAAATTTTTCAAGTAGGCCTGTTGTTGCACCAAATATTCCTCCATAAGCTCCTATGTCTTCGCCCATCACAAAAACACTGTTATCCCTTTCCATCTCTTGTGCTATACCTTCTGATATCGCTTTATACATAGGTAATTTTCTTGCCATGTTAATCACCCCCTGCAAAAACATTTTGCAACGCTTCTTTTGGATCTGGGTATAAACTGTTTCTTGCAAACTCAATAAGTTCTTGTATTTCTTCTTCAACATCTTCTTTAATTTTTTTTGCACTAACTTCTGTAAGAATATCTTTTTCAAGAAGTTTTTTTTCAAATGTTGGGATGGGATCTTTTTTCATTGCGATTTCAAAATCCTCTTTTGGTCTATAAACTTGTGCATCACCTTCGAAATGCCCTCTTAGTCTACTAACTTTTACTTCTACTAAGCTTGGTCCTTCTCCTCTTCTGGCTCTTTCCACAGCTTCTTTTGCAACTTCATAGACCGCAATTACATCTTCTCCATCGATACTTACTCCGGGAACACCATAACCTTTTGCTCTTTCACTATTTTGCGAAACAGCTGTTGATTTTTCTTTTGGCACAGAAATTGCCCAGTTATTATCTTCAATTACAAAAATAACCGGTAATTTCCAAGTTGCCGCTAAGTTTAGTGATTCGTGGAAAGTTCCTTGATTAGCTGCACCATCTCCTCCAACTGCAACAGCAACATAATCTTTACCCTGCATTTTAGATGCAATTCCAACTCCTACAGCCTGTGGAAAACTTGCTCCTACAATTCCACTGCAGCTGAAATTTACATTCGGGTCAAAAAGATGCATATGTCCACCTTTTCCTCTTGATAAACCTGTTTCCTTACCAAAAATTTCACAAGTCATCTTTTTTAGATCAACGCCTTTAGCAATTGCAAAATTGTGAGCTCTGTGTGTTCCTACTACTGCATCATCTGGTCTTAAATGAATACAAACCCCTACTGCTGATGATTCTTGTCCTGATGATAAGTGAAGTTCACCTGGAATTGGACCTGCTGCAATGTCAAAAGTGGGTGTTTTTCCTTCATAATAAATCTTCCCCAATGTTTCCTCATACGTTCTTATCTTCACCATTGTTTTGTACATCGACAAGAGCGTCTCTTTTGAAATTTCTTCAAAAGGCATTTTCATCACCTCTCTTTATAAAATTATAATATGAAATTCAAAATTAATCAAATTAGTATCTAAAATTTCTTATTTTTAAGTATCTATTAAAAATTAATAAAATAATAGTGAAAGAAGTTCATCTAACGTGATGTTTCTAAAATATTTTGAAATTTTAATATTTTTGAGTATTTTTTTAAAGGTATTTCTTTCAAATTTTTTTCCTCGAAGCAACTCTTCAATATAACTTATGTTTGAAAAGTTTATAATATCTCCTTTAAAACAAATTTTCTTTACCACAGCGCCTCTTTCTATATCAGCAGAGAATGTAATATTTCCAAAAGGAAATTTTTTTGTATTTCTTATTGTAAAGGGAGGAGATTCTCCATATATCCAATCCCATGTTGAAAATTTTTCCTTTGCAAGTTTTTTTATGTTTTTGATGTCATTTTCATTCAAAGAATATTCTCTGAAGGGGATATCTGAAGATATTTGAGTAAGGATTTTATTCTCAAAAGTTAAGATATCATAATTTTTACCTAAAAAATCTTTAATGTTTGTAACTTCACCTGGAACAGATTTCACGCTTTTTGATTCGATTTTTTCTTCTTCGACTTTAAGTGCTTTATTTAGTGCGTTGATATCTGTATCAAATAGGAGAGTTCCATGGCAAAGAAGCTTTTTATCTGCAAATGCCTCTGCACTCCCAGAAATTTTTTTACCATCGATTGTTATACTGTTTCTTTCTGAAAGTTGCGCATTAATACTCATTTTATTTAAA
The DNA here is from genome assembly GCA_012517755.1 of bacterium. Classification (GTDB taxonomy): domain Bacteria; phylum Caldisericota; class Caldisericia; order B22-G15; family B22-G15; genus JAAYUH01. The sequence goes on from JAAYUH010000015.1 coordinate 6,265, forward strand.
ACTTTTATAATTGGCATAATATATGTTTTAATATCCATAATATCAAAATGGTCAACTTTATTAATGAATGTAAAGTTTAGATTCCCAAGATCATGGTATACTGCTCCACCACCTGTAATTCTTCGTGCAACAAGAATATTATGTTCTGATACAAATTTATGGTTAATTTCTTTAAAGGTGTTTTGATGTTTTCCAATGATAACAGAGGGCTTGTTTATCCAAAGTGAAAAAATTGTATCATCAAGGTCTACATATCTAAGGAGGTATTCTTCAAAGGCAAGATTAAAATATGGATCAGTTGAACTATTTTTAATATATATCATAATATCATAATCTCTCTTTAAAATAGTTTTGTAGTTTCATATTTCTTTTTATAAATTATAACTCAAATTAATAGTTTAACTTTGTATCAGAAATAATTAAAATTGTTAAAAAGGTTAATCCCTAATTTAACAATTTATATTTCTTTTATATAAATAAATTCAATACTAATATAATGGACTATTCAGCTTTTTATAAAACTTAGAAATTTTAATTGCAATTAATCAAATATGAATCAAATAACAAAATATATGCTCTGATTTCAATTTTAGAGGGTGGGTTATAAACTTCTTATACAAAATATTCCATTTTTTATAAAATCTGATAAAATATAAAAATGAATGCTTAAAAATTTAACCGTTAAAAATTTTGCAATTATCGAAGATTTATCGGTAGAGTTTGAGAAAGGCCTTAATGTAATTACTGGAGAAACAGGATCTGGTAAATCAATTCTTATAACAGCCCTTGGCGTAGCTTTAGGAAACAAATTCTCTAAAGATATGCTAAGAGAAGGTGAAGACAAATCAATTTTAACTGTAACTTTTGACATATCTGAAAATAAAAGATTAAAAAAATATTTAATCGACAAGGGAATAGATGATGATATTCTATTTTTTCAAAGAGAAATAACAAAAGATGGTAAACAAAAATTAAAAATAAATGGGATGGTTTTACCATATTCAATATATAGAGAAATAGGAGAAGTGCTTGTTGATATTCATGGTCAGCATGAACCCCAATCACTTCTTGATAAAAACAAACATCTCGAACTTTTAGATAGATTTATTGGTGATGATTTTCTACTAAAAAGAGATGAATTCAATAAAAAATTAACAAGATATAAAGAGATAACTAATGAAATTGAAGAGATACTGACTAAAAAAGAAGAGAGAGAAAGAAGAAGAGATTATTTAACTTTTGTGATAAATGAAATTGAAAAAGAGAAGATTAGTGAAGAAGAAGAAAAAGAGTTATTGTCAAAAAGAGAGATATTAAAAAATGTATCAAAGTTAAAAGAGACATACAATGAGATTTTTCAAGATCTTGAAGGTTTTGATGAAAATGAAGGTGCAGTTGATAAGATAACCAAATCAATTAAGAAGCTCGAGAATATTGAAACAATAGATAAACTTTCATCAAAATTCAAAAATGAATTAAGTGAGATTGAGATAAAGATAAGTGAAATTTTAAACCAGATAAAAATAAGAAAAGAAGAAATCGAATACAGTCCTGATGAACTTGAGATTATTGAAGAAAGATTAAAAATTTATGATGATTTAAAAAGAAAATATGGAAAGGATGTTCAAGAAGTAATAAATTTCCTTGAAGAATCTAAAAAAGAGTTAAAAAATCTTGACATAAGTTTTGAAAGAGTTGAGGAGTTAAAAAAAGAAAAAGAAATTTTAGAAAATGAATTAATAGAAATAGGAAAATGTTTAAGAGAAAGAAGAGTTGAAAAAGCAAAAGAACTTGAAAAATATATTGAAGAAGAACTTTCAACTCTCGCTATGGAAAAAGCGAAATTTTTTGTGAAATTTTTTGAAGAAGAAGATGAAGATGGAATTAAATTCAATGAAAAAATTCTCAAACCAAATCAATATGGATTTGAGAAGATTGAATTTTTTATTTCTCCAAATCCTGGTGAATCTGAAAAACCATTGATTAAAATTGCATCAGGGGGTGAACTTTCAAGAGTTATGTTATCAATAAGAACAATTTTTGGAAAAGTTGATGAAATTCCATGTATTGTTTTTGATGAGATTGATCAAGGAATAGGTGGAAGAGTTGGCGAGATGATAGGTAGAAAACTTTTAGAATTATCAAAAAATGTCCAAGTAATTTCAATCACCCACTTGCCACAAATTGCTTCTTTTGGGGATAATCATATTCAATTAATGAAGAGTGTCTCAGGAGAAAGAACATATCTTACAGCAAAAACCTTGAATGAAGAAGAGAAGGTTTATGAAATAGCAAGGATGCTCGGTGGTGTTGAAATTACTGAAAGTGCAGTTAATCATGCTAAAGAACTTTTATCAATTGGAAGGGAGGCAAAAGGTGTTTAAATTACTTGTAATAAATCCTGGTTCAACTTCAACAAAAGTTTCATATTTTGAAGATGAAAAAGAGATTTATAGAGAAAAAATTGAACATTCAATTGAAGAGTTAAAAAATTTTAAAAGAGTCTTTGATCAGTATGAATTCAGAAAATTAAGAGTCTTAGATTTTCTAAAAAGACACTCAATCAATGAGAAAGAACTATTTTGTATCGTTGGAAGAGGAGGCATTTCAAAGCCAGTAAGTGCTGGAACTTACATAATAAGCGAAAAGATGATTGAGGATTTGAGAAATTCACCAATTGATCATGCAAGCAATTTGGGTCCTGTAATTGCTTATGAAATAGCAAAATCTCTTGGTATTCCAGCCTATACAGTTGATCCAATAGCTGTTGATGAATTTCAAGATATTGCAAGAATAACTGGTTTAAAAGAGATTAACAGAAGATCAAGATTCCATGCTTTAAATACAAGATATGTTGCGAAAAAAAGAGCAGAGATGTTTGGAAAGAAGATAGAGGATTTCAATTTTATTGTTGTTCATCTTGGTGGTGGATTATCAATAGCTCCTTTTGAAAAAGGAAAAGCAATTGATGTAAATGATTCTGCAACATCAGGAGCGTTTTCGCCAGAGAGATCTGGGAGTTTACCATCAATAGATATCGTTGAGATGTGTTATTCAGGAAAATATAAAATAGAAGAGATTAAAAAGAGATTAATGGGTGAAGGTGGTATTATTTCTTATCTTGGAATAAATGATTTAAAAGAGGTAGAAAGAAGAATTGATAATGGTGATGATTACGCTAAATTTATTTTTGAAGCAATGGCTTATCAAATATCAAAAGATATAGTTGCATCAGCTGTTGTACTTAAAGGAAAAGTAGATGAGATTATTTTTACAGGGGGAATGTCAAATTCAAAAAGGTTAATAGACTTAATTAGTGATAGAGTGAGTTTCATATCAAAATTTTTCCTTTTTCCCGGAGAGATGGAACAGGAAGCTTTATGCTTTGGTGCTTTAAGTGTTTTAAAGGGAGAGGAAGAAGCAAAAATTTATTAAAGGAGGATATAAATGATAAAGAATTTCGAAGAATTAATAACTGAGGTAAAAAAAACAGGTAAAAAAAGATTATCTATTGCAATTCCATATGAAGTTGAGGATTTAAAAGCACTTAAATTTGCTAAAGACGAAGGAATTATTGAACCGATTTTAATTGGAAAAAAAGATGAAATTAAGAAATTTTATGAAAAAGCAGAAATTTCTCTTGATGCTGAAATAATCGAAGAGAGTGATTATTATAAAGCGATTGAACTTTCAGTTTCGATGGTAAGAGATGGAAAAGCAGATTTACTTATGAAAGGTCTTGTAAAAACTCCAGAACTACTTCATGCTGTTTTAGACAAAGATAAAGGAATAAGAAAGGAAAAAGTTTTATCTCATGTTGGAGTTTTACAATGTTCAAGATATCCTAAATTGATAACTATGAGTGATGGTGGAATGATTATTGCTCCCACTCTTGATCAAAAGGTTGAGATTTTAAAAAACGCAGTTTTTGTATCTAAAGCTCTTGGTGTTGAAATTCCAAAAGTTGCTCTTCTTTCAGCAATTGAAATTGTGAACCCTGATATGCCTTCATCTCTTGATGCTGCTCTAATAACTATGATGGCAAAAAGAGGACAGATTAAAGGAGCAATTGTAGATGGTCCACTTGCCTTTGATAATGCTATATCAAAATGGGCTGCTGAGGTAAAAGGAATCAAATCAGATGTTGCTGGGGATGCTGATGTTTTTATTGTTCCAAACATTGAGGCAGGAAACATTTTCTTTAAAATATTAAACTATCTATCAGATGGTTATAGTGCTGGTGTTGTAATTGGAGCAACTGCACCCGTTATATTACCATCTCGTTCAGATTCAAAAGAGTCAAAATATTATTCAATTGCATTAGGTTGTTTAATATCAAATTATAAATAGGAGGATGTGATGGAGAAAGAGTTAACATTAAATCCATTCAAGATTGTTCAAGAACAGATTGAAAATGTTGGAGATGTTCTTGGTCTTTCTAAAGATGTTGTAGAAGTTTTAAAATGGCCTAAAAGAGTTTTATCAGTATCGATTCCTGTAAAAATGGATGATGGTTCAACAAAAGTTTTTTTAGGCTATAGATCTCAACATAATGACGCATTAGGACCTGCAAAAGGAGGAATCCGTTTTCATCCAGATGTAACAATTGATGAAGTTATGGCTTTGTCTATGTGGATGACCTTGAAGTGTGGAGTAGTTGGTGTTCCTTATGGAGGTGGTAAAGGTGGAGTTGCCTGTAATCCAAAAGAGATGAGTCAAGGAGAAATTGAAAAAGTCGCAAGAGGATATATTGATGGTATATGGCAATTTATTGGACCTGAAAAAGATATACCAGCCCCAGATGTTTATACAAATCCACAAATTATGGCTTGGATGATGGATGAATATTCAAAATTAAAAGGCTATAATGTTTTTGGAGTAATAACTGGAAAGCCACTTCTTTTGGGTGGTTCTGAAGGAAGAAATATGGCTACAGCTATAGGGACTCTCTATACAATAAGAGAAGGCGTTAAAGTAGTTGGCATAAATTTAAAAGGAGCAACTGTTTCTGTTCAAGGGTTTGGTAATGCAGGATTTTTTGCAGCAAAACTTCTTTATGATGATGGAGCAAAAATAGTTGCTGTTAGTGATTCAAAAGGAGGAATCTATTCAGAAGAAGGATTAGATCCTTATAAAGTCTCAGAGCATAAAAAAAAGACAGGAAGTGTTGTTGGTTTTCCAAATACAAAAGAGATTGGACCAAAAGATACTTTAACAATTCCTTGTGATATTGTTGTACCAGCCGCACTCGAAAATCAAATAACAACAGAAAATGCAAATGAAGTTAAAGCAAAAATAGTTGCAGAAGCAGCAAATGGACCAACAACGCCAGAAGCTGACAAGATTATTGCTGAAAAAGGAATTTTAATGCTTCCAGATATCTTAACTAATGCTGGTGGAGTGACTGTTTCATATTTTGAGTGGGTACAGAATAACTATGGATATTATTGGAGTGAAGAAGAGGTTTTAGATAAACTCGAGAGAATAATGGTAAATGCATTTAAAAATGTTTATGAGATGTATAAAGAGAAAAAGATTGATATGAGAACAGCAGCAGGTGCTGTAAGTATAAAAAGAGTTGTAGATGCTATGAAATTAAGAGGCTGGGTCTAAAAAAAGGGGAGGTTTTCTCCCCTTTTGGAGGAGACGATGTTTAAAACTCTTGTTATAAACCCTGGTTCAACTTCAACAAAAATAGGTGTTTTTGAAGATGAGAATCCAATTTTTATAGAAGTTTTAAGGCATGATTCTGAAACAATAAAAAAATACAAATCAATTTTCGATCAGTATGATTTTAGAAGAGATATTATTCTAAATTTTCTAAAAGAAAAAAACATCTCCTTAGATTCTTTCTCATCTGTTGTTGGAAGAGGTGGTTTAATCAA
>JAAYUH010000176.1 GCA_012517755.1 bacterium
ACTGTATCTTCAATACACTCTTTTGACATTTTCACATATATTCTTCCGCCTTGAGTAGGAATTTGTTCACAACAGGGCTTTCTATCTGGGAATGCAGCCCATTCTAAAATATTTTTTGTTGCTGGTTCATAAACAATAGCCATACAACCTAAACCAGTAGGTACTGGATGATCAAATTTATTATAATAATCTAAAATTGTGAAGCCATTAACAGTATCGAGAAGTGATTGTGGAAAGTTTAATTCAAGATCATATGCTGGTTCTCCCTCTTTACAATTTAATTTAATATAAACCTGATAATTACCATTTGAATCTGGTTTTTCAGTCATTCTTACAAGACATGCACAAATTTTTTGAACAAAATGTGTTAATTCTCTACATTGGAATTCTACAACTTGCACTGATGGGCAACACTCTTTTAAAGTAACAAGTTGTGATTCTGGTATAAATTGAAGATTGCTATTTATAGGAACAACTTTGTAATCACCAGGACACTTTAATATACATTCAGTATCAAATATACCCTGTTCATTTACAATACCACTCCATACATCTTTTCCAGATGAATCATAAATTATAACCTTAGTTTCTTTGGCACATTCTGGAGGCATTTTTACGATTATTCTTCCATTTTTTACCTCTTCACATTCACATTGAAATGTAATTCTTTGGTATGCTGGACAACAATCTTTTAAATCTACCTGTTGATATGATGGTGTGAATTGACAATTTGGATTTATTGGTGTAACTATATATGAACCTGGACAGGGAAGTGTACAACCTGTTGAGTATAATCCACCTTTATGTTCTTTTATTACTGAGATAGGTTTTTTGTTCATATCAACAATATCAATATATGTTCCATTGGTACAATTTTCTGGTAAGAGAACATCAATTCTCCCTTTTAGTTTCTCTGGACATGGGACAATAAATATTAGTTCTGCAATATTTTTATCTCCATACCAGTTTATCTCTTTTGCATTTAGTTCATCACCTGTTACCCTTAATGGTATTAAGGTTCTACCATTCTGAATAAATGGAACAACATTTGGATTATATGGGTCTATCTGCTTAGAGACTCCATTGGTTTTATACATCTTATTACCAATTTGAAATTCAATCTTTTTACCCTCTTTTGTCACTATTGTTACTAATTGATTTACTCCATCCCAAGAGATTGTTCCTTCAACTTCTTCAACAACATGTCTTATGATTAAGAAGGTTCTATCCCATCTTAAAATTGGAGCAGTTAGCATTGGACCTTTTTGTACACCATTAACCCAGTAATAGGTGTTACCTATCTGATATTGTAGTATAAGTTTACACTCCTCTTGTGGAATTTCAGATGAACAGGTTGGAGTTGCACAAGCTTCATTTGATTTAGCAAACTCTTTAGCATTTACATCTACAGCTTTTACAATGTAACAGTACTTTTTTCCTTCAATTAGGTTTTTAGTATCTTTATAGTAGTTTTCTTTAATTGGAAAATCTGTTAGTGGCATACTCTCTTCATTTCCCTCTCCTATTCCTCTGTAGATCCAGTATCTATCTGCCCCCTCTACCTTATCCCATTCAAGGTAGACAAAGCCACAATAACCTTTAGCTGAAAGATTGAAGTCTTGATTAGTCTGAGCTTTAATGAATATTTGATTTGATGAAATAAGTAGTATGAGAATCAATATGAGGGTCAAACTCAAAAAGGTTTTAGTCTTTTTAAAGTTCAAACATCCCATTTAACACCTCCTTATCCTCCCTAATTTTCTATTCTGTCAAATTTTTTTATTTTTGACTTAATAAAAAATTTAGAAAGTATTTATAAAATAAATTATATATTTATAAGATAAAAAATAAATAAAAATGTTTCATTTTAAAAAATTATTCATTTGGATAAGTAACCTTAACCTCTCTAAGGTCAGGGTTCCAGTCAACTTTACATCCAAGATTTTCAGCTATGAATCTTATAGGTAACATAGTTCTACCAGGAGGTATTACTATTGGTTTTACATTTGGGTTAGTTGGATCTATTAGTTTATATTCACCATTTACAGTTGCAAGATTTTTACCAATCCATAGTTCTATTACTGTATCTTTGAATCTTATTGTAACTTTTTGTTCTATA
>JAAYUH010000177.1 GCA_012517755.1 bacterium
CTAACTAATCTATTCTTAATAAATTCATCTTCAAGAATAGTTTTACCAATCAAATCAGCATCAATAATTTTAAATCCTTTTGTTTTTAAATATTCACTTATTTTTGATTTGCCAGAGGCGATATTACCAGTTAAACCAATAATTCTCATTTTTTACACTCGAGCCAAGTTTTACCTGTTCCAACTTCTACTTTTACTGGCACATCCAATTTAATACTATTTTCCATTTCTCTTTTAATCATATCTAAAACATTATCTTTTTCTTCTTCAAATAGTTCAACAAGTAGTTCATCATGAATTTGTAAAACAATTCTTGACTTTTTTCCTTTTAGTTTTCTATAGACATTAACCATACTCACTTTAATAATATCAGCACCAGATCCTTGTATTGGAGAGTTTATCGCTATTCTTTCTCCAAATTTTTGTATATTTCTATTTTTTGATTCAAGTTCAGGAACATATCTTCTTCTTCCAAGTATTGTTTCAACATATCCCTGTTTTTTAGCTTGCTCAATAATATCATCTATAAATTTCTTAACATTTCTAAATTTATTAAAGTAAATATCAATATAATTATTTGCCTCTTCTTCAGAAATCTTAAGTTCAGATGATAATCCATAAGAGCTCATACCATACAAAATTGCATAATTAATTGTTTTTGCTTTTCTTCTTTGTTCTTCTGTCACATCTTCAATTGGTACAGAAAACAATTGTGCTGCGGTTTCTTTATGAATATCTATACCCTTTTCAAAAGAATCAATTAAATATGGATCTTTTGAAAAATGAGCAAGAACTCTTAACTCAATTTGTGAATAATCAAAAGAAGCTAAAATATATCCATCATCTGCAATAAAAGAGTCTCTTACTTTTTTACCCAATTCTGATTTAATTGGTATATTTTGTAAATTTGGCTCTTTTGATATTATTCTACCAGTAGAAGCACCTGTTTGTATAAATTTTGTATGCAATCTATCATTATTATCAACAAGCTCAGGAAGTACATTAAAATAAGTTGTCAATAATTTATTTAATTCTCTAAATTCAATAATTTTAGATACAACAGGATGTAAATTTGAGAGTTCAGATAAAGTATCCATGTCAGTTGAATAACCTGTTTTAATTTTTTTTAGTTTATTTAAACCAAGCTTATCATAAAGTAAAAAACTAACTTGCTTTGGGGATTGTGGATTAATTGGGTAACCTGCATAATCTGAAATTTCTTTTTTTAAATTTTCTATTTTATCTTTTAAATCATCTCTAATTGAAATTAACTTATTTTTATCAACCTTAACACCAAATATTTCCATCTCATTTAAAACATAAGAGAGGGGAATCTCAACTTTATAAAGAAGATCTGAAAGTTTCTGATTTAAAATTTGTTCTTTCAAAATCTTACCAAGATTTAAAATATTTTTTGTAATAAGATATTCATTTTCTAAGTCTACACTTTTTCCAAGATATAATGGAAAGAGTGTTGTTAATTCATAATTCTTTCTATTTGAATTTAAAAGATATGCAGCCAATTCTGTATCAAAAATATTTTTAATTTCAGGCATTGGATATATTAAACTTAATAAATTTTTGTAAGAGTGAGTATACAAATTTTTATTTATAAGATTGAGCAATAACTCCTTATCGCCAATGTGAAAACCGTTACCATCAGAAAATATAATTTTATCTTTTTTACCAATAAATGAAATTTCATCACTTTTAAGAAGATCTTCTTTATCAATAAGATTGATTTCTACATCTTTCTCTTTAATTTTAAACTTATCAAGTAAAGATTTAAATTCAAGTTCTGAAAAAATATTGATAATTTTTTGAATATTGATTTCTTTTTTCTTTAAATCTTCGATATCAATATTTAAAATTACATCATTTTTTATTTTTGCAACATCTCTTGATATCAGTATCTGATTTTTATATTCTTTTATTCTTTCACCAATTTTTCCTTCTGGTAGATTTTCAAATAAATCTTCTAATGATTTATAATTTTGCAATAATTTTATTCCAGTTTTTTCTCCAATTCCTGGTACATTTGGAATATTATCAGAAGCATCTCCTACTATTGCTTTTATCTCAGGCAATCTTGAAGGCTCAATGTTATATTCTTCAATAAATTTCTCTTTTGTATATTTTACAAGTTCACTAATGCCTTTTCTTGTTAGAAGTACCTCGCATTTATCTGAAAGTAATTGTAATAAATCTCTATCAGCAGTTACTATAACTGTAAAATAGTTTTTTTCGTTCGCAATTTTTGTTAGAGTTCCAATAATATCATCACCTTCAAATCCTGGATATTCAAGAACTTTAATACCAAGATAATTTAGAATTTCTTTAACTCTTTCTTTCTGAACTGATAATTCATCAGGAGCTTTAGGTCTATTCTCTTTATATGAAGGTAATTTATCGATTCTATATTGAGCAAGACCTTTATCAAAAGTTACACCAATATATTCTACATTATTTTCTTCAAGTAAATTTAAAATTATTCTTACAAAACCATATGTAGCTCCAGTTGGTTCTCCTTTTGAATTAGAAAGAGGAGGTAAGGCAAAAAAAGTTCTATAAATAAGAGAACTTCCATCTATTAAAAATAACTTTTCCATTTCTGTTTATTATATTAATTTTTTATTGATGAGTCAAATTATTCCTCAGTAAAAACATATATTCTTTCATTTTCTTTTGTTAATTTAAAATTTTCCTTAATCCATCTTTCTAATCCTTCATCTGTACTATAAAATTCTATATTTTTTTCTAATTTATCAATTTTACTTTTAGTAATTTCTATATCATTTTTGATTTTATTTAAATCTGTATATACTTTTATAAGTTTTATTGATGGGACAATAAGTGTATATAAGAAAAGTAAAAATAGTAATATTAATATAAAACTCTCAATATCCTTTCTTTTTCTTATAATTTTATTTTCCATTTTATATCCTATCTACCTTAATCATATTTGTACCTCCAGGCAGTCCAGGTATAATTCCTGAAAGAGAAATAAATAAATCTCCCTTTTTTATAAAATCTAATTCTCTCACTTCCTTATTAATTGAATTAATTATATCATCTTGTGTATAAAATCTATCTGTTTTCTTTGTTATTACCCCCCAGAATGGTCTTAAAAGTTTAACAACATTATCATTTGGTGTAAGAGCAAGAATTGGAACTTTAGGTCTGAATCTTGATACATTTATTGCAGTTCTTCCTGTTTCAGTTGTTACAACAATTATTTTTGCTTTTATTTTAATAGATAAAAGTACTGCGCTATAACAAATAGATAAAATTGTATCATCTTTGATATTTTTTTCCATTGATAAAATTATATCTAAATAAGGAAGTTCCTTTTCGACTCTTTCAGAGATTTTTCTCATAGTTTCTATTACTATTTCAGGATATTTACCCGTTGCTGTTTCTGAAGATAACATTAAAGAATCAGCACCATCAAAAATTGCATTTGTTATATCTGATACCTCTGCTCTTGTCGGTGAAGATTTTTCAACCATTGAATCAAGTATTTGTGTTGCTAAAATAGAAAATTTTCCCTTTAACAAACATTCTTTTATTATCTTTTTTTGTAATATGCTAACTTCTTCTAATGGCATCTCGACTCCAAGATCTCCTCTTGCTACCATAATTCCATCGGATATATCTATTATTTGTTTTAAATTTCTTATAGCTTCTTTTTTTTCAATCTTTGCAACAACAGGTATCTGATAATTTTTTCTTTTTAATATATCTTTTAGTTCAATAATATCATCTTTTGTTTTAACAAATGAAAGAGCTATAAAATCGACTCTTTCTTTAATACCAAAATCTATATCTTCCTTATCTTTATCTGTCAATGAAGGAATTGATAAATTTTTGCCTATTATATTTACGCCTTTGTTATTACTAAGCTCTCCTCCAATAATTATTTTTGTTATTATTGATTTATCTTTTATATCAACAACTCTAAGTTTAATTTTTCCATCATCTAAAAGAATCAAATCATTTTTGTTGATTTTTTTGTTTAAATTTTTATAAGAGATGGAAACAATATCTTTATTACCTATAATTTTTTTTGTTGTTAATGTAAACTTATCCCCTTTTTCTAAAAAAATTTTATTTTTCTCAAATTTTCCTATTCTTAATTTTGGTCCACACAAATCTATTAAAATTGGAATAGTTTCATCAACTTCTCTAATTAAATTGATCAAATTTCTATGATAAGAGTGATCCCCATGTGATAGATTCAATCTGAATATATCGACACCCTCTTTTATTAACTTTTTTATTTTGTTTTTATTATCAATTGATGGTCCTATAGTTGCAACAATTTTAGTTTTTTTCATTATTTATAATAATTATAGTAAATTTCTTTTTTTCTTCCACCTAATAAATTTACAAGAATAATTCCTCCTAAAAATCCTCCTATATGAGCCCAAAAAGCTACACCAACTCCTGCTTTACCAAAATTAATAAATCCAGGTATAAGTTGAAGGATAAACCATATTCCTAAAAAAAAGTATGCTGATACAGGTATAATTGTAAAA
>JAAYUH010000178.1 GCA_012517755.1 bacterium
ATATTGAAATAGAGAATTTAGGAATGGGATTTAAGGTTAAAGGCAATTATCGTGTTACTGTTGAACTACAATGCAGAAGATGTTTAATTTTATTTCCATATGAACTCAATAGTGAAATTGATGAAATATACACAACTCAAAAAGAAAGATATATGATAAAAAAATTACTTACAATGAACGAATTATCAACATTTAATTTTAATGGTGAGGAGATAAATATAAAAGAATCAATAAGACAAAATATTATTGTTTCAATCCCTCCATATCCTTTATGTAAAATTGATTGTAAAGGTTTATGCCCTATTTGTGGAAAAAATTGGAATTATGATGAGTGTGAACATTTGAATGAGATTGACCAAAATGAATTTGAGGAGAATCCTTTTTATAAAATCTACTTAAATTTAATGCAAAAAAATGCAAAACCTCCTGAGAGAAATATTAACAAGAAAAAATGAGTTTTTAAAATTTCTTTTAAGATTTGCCTTATCTGCTATTTTTGGAATTTTAATTGTCTTTTTAATCAAATTTTATCTATCATCTCAAAATATTTTGAATAGCGAGGATATAAATAAGTTTATCACTACATTAAGAAAACTGATTGAGCCATATCTTCCAATTTTTGAAGGAAGTAAGATAAAACAAATTTTATTTATATTTTTGAATAATCTTAGAGTTGTAATTTTTGCAGGAATTTTAAGTTTCATAACCTTTGGAATTTTTTCAGAAATTGTTGCATATATAAATGGATTTATTCTTGGCGCTGTTATCACTTCTATTTCAATGATGATTCCTGAATTAAATGGGTTTGAAATGTTTGTCCTTGGTATATTACCACATGGAATTTTTGAAATATTTGCCTTTCTCCTTTCACTCACTTTCGCTCACTCCTTATCACCAACAAAAACTGGAATTAAAGAGTTCACCCCTTATATAAAATCCTACATTATAGTAATACCAATTCTATTTATAGCAAGTATAATAGAAGTCTTAATAACTCCACTCCTTTTGGGGTCAGGTCTTGCAATGACACATTTTTTGTCATGTTAATTTGGTGTTTAATACAAAATTAACATTTAGCATTAAGAACTAAATTTACAATTTTATTAGCCATTAAAACTAAGCAATTTATTATTTACTTTAAAAGGCTGGGGTTAACTTACCATCCGGTGATTTGAAATATGGTAACCATACAAAAGAAAATAGTTTAATTTGGATATCTTTTTTTAAAGGTCTAATTGCTACAATTTCTAAATTTTCCTTTAATGGATCAATCTTTTGGGAGATTTTCTCAACTTCTGATTGAAATTCCTGTTCTAACTCCTGAAGGTCTTTTTGATATGTTTCAAGTGATTCTTTCGCTCTTTGTATATCCTGCTGCTCTTTTGAAACACGTGCTCCACCTCTTGCTGTTGTCGTTGCTCTTCCAATATTAGTTACACCACCGAGTTTTTTTCCTAAGATTGCCCCAATTATTGTTGCTCCTAACGAAATTGTTGTTTGGACTTTTTGCTGTTTTGCTTGTTCAGTTTCTCTATTAACTGTTTGCTGGGTTTTTCTTACTTTCTCTTCAAGTGATTTGATTTTTGTTGCATATTTTTTTCTTAATTTTTCTACCTCTTCATCTCTTTGTTCATGCGCATAAACTTGTAATCTTATCCTAAATTCCTGTTCTGTTTCACCTGGTTTAGAAAATTGTTTAAAAGAGGGGCTTTTAAAGATTTCTAACTTTTCATTCCTATAAATGTAATTTAGAAAATCTTTACTCCAATTATCATAATTTTTTATATCTCCTGCTACATGAGGTAAAGGAGAAAAAGTTGCATTTTTTTCTGGTTGAGTTTCAAGATCTGGAACATTTATTTTTATCTCTATTGAATTTTCCCAGTTAACTGGAATTGGAGAGTCACTTATTTGAGTAACATAACACTTTTCTAAGTTCATATTAATACCAATCTTATTATCAAAATAATTTATCTGAACTACTCCTAAAAGTGAAGGAGAGTATTCTAAATTATATCCTTGAGGCGCAAAACCTCTTACAGGAATATAATATTGATTGATATTTGGAGGAAGCATAGGTCTTTCTATAACTTCTTGAGGTATTTCTTTGG
>JAAYUH010000179.1 GCA_012517755.1 bacterium
AAAGTGGATGGCTAGTTGTGATATTGTTAAACTCCAATTCCTTATAGGCATTGTCCATTTCTCTTGAGCATTTTTTATTCCCATAAACAGAAGTTTTAATAAACTATCATCATTTGGGAATGCACCCTTAGTCTTAGTTAAAGTTCTAAATTGTCTATGTACTGATTCAATTATATTTGTTGTATAAATTACTCTTCTTATATCTTCAGGATATTGGAAATAAACTGTTAAATTTTCCCATTTATTTCTCCATGACTGAAATACAATAGGATATTTCTTACCCCATTTTTCTTCAAGTTTATCAAGTTCAAACATTGCTTCTTCTGTTGTGAAAGCTTGATATACTGCTTTTAATTCTTTCGCAAATTGTTTATGATTTATAGAACCTACATATTTTAATGAATTTCTTATTTGATGAACTATACAAAGTTGCACTTGAGTATTTGGAAATACAGAGTTAATTGCTTCTGGAAATCCTTTTAGTCCATCAACAGAAGCTATTAGAATATCTTTTACTCCTCGGTTTTGTAAATCAGTTAAAACTTGTAGCCAGAACTTTGCCCCTTCACTTTCATTCAAGTAAAGTCCTAATACTTCTTTTTTACCATCAAGTTTAACTCCAAGTACTGTATAAAATGCTTTAGAAATATATTTTCCATCTTCCTTTACTTTATAATGAATTGCATCAAGGAATACAAATGGATATACAGCTTCTAAAGGACGAACTTTCCATTCATTTAGCATTGGTATGATTTTATCTGTTACAGCACTTATTGTGGCTTTTGAGAATCCTACACAATAAAAATCTTCAATATATTTAGCTATTTGTGAATAGCTATTACCTAATGCAAACAAAGATAATATTTTATCTTCAATTTCACTTGTCATACTGGTTTGATTTTTCTTTACTATTTCAGGCTCAAAGTTACCATTTCTATCCCTTGGAACATCTAATTCAAATGTTCCATGGTCACTTTTCATAGTTTTACTACTATAACCATTTTTTCTATTACTACTCAAATCTTGGGCAAGATGTGAATCTATTTCTGCTACAAGTGCAGCTTCTGTTAATTGTTTTATTAAAGAACCTAATGCGCCATTTGCTCCACCGATACTTTTTCCAGCTTTTATATCACGAGCAAATTGCTCTACATCTATTTCTATCTTCATCTCTGTGTCCTTTGGTATTGTTTATTTTACCTGTTTGACACAGAATTTTGAACGGTCCCTATAGATTTTTTAGTTTTTTATGACTTTACAGTCATTCCTAAGGCTTTTGCCACACCAGCTCCATAAGTAGGATCTGCTTTTGTACAATTATCAATATGTCTTTGCTTAATAAAATCAGGCGCATCACCCATTGCTCTTGCTGTATTTTCAAAAAGAACTTGTTGTTGTTCTTTACTCATAATATCAAATAACATTTTAACTTGTGTGAAGTTATCATCATCTTGTTCCCATCTATTTGCACCACCATCAATATCAAGTGTTGGTTCAGACTGTTCTTTTTGCTCTTGCCACTTTTCAAAAGAGTTTGGCTCATATCCAATTGTTGCACCTGCATTTCCATCAACTCTCATAGCTCCGTCTCTGTGGTAACTATTAACTGGACATTTTGGTGCATTTACTGGGATTAAATTATGATTAACTCCAAGTCTATATCTTTGAGCATCACCGTATGAGAAAAGTCTTCCTTGAAGCATTTTATCAGGTGAGA
>JAAYUH010000016.1 GCA_012517755.1 bacterium
AGGAGCGGTAATGGGAGTTCCAGCTCATGATCAGAGAGATTTTGAATTTGCTAAGAAAATGAAAATTCCTGTTAAGGTTGTTATTAAACCTTTTGATTCAGATATAAATCCTGAAAATATGGAAAAAGCTTTTGAAGAAGATGGTATAGAAATAAATTCAAATCAATTTTCAAATATTCCATCTAAAGAAGCAAAAATAAAAATATCAGAATTTTTAGAAGAAAAAGGTTTAGGTAAGAAAATAGTAAGATATAGATTAAGGGATTGGTTAATATCAAGACAAAGGTATTGGGGAGCACCTATCCCGGTTATAAATTGTGAAAAATGTGGTATTGTGCCTATTCCTTATGCGGATTTACCAGTTATACTTCCTGATTCAAAAGAGGTAAATTTTAGAATAGAAGGAAAAAATCCCCTTGAAACAGTTGATTTCTGGGTTAACACAAAATGTCCAAAGTGTGGCGGTCCAGCGAAAAGAGAAACGGAAACTATGGATACTTTTGTCTGTTCTTCATGGTACTATTTAAGATATACTGCACCTAAAAGCTTAAGAAATCCTCCTGATTTTCCTTTTAATAAAAATGATGTTGATTATTGGATGCCTGTTGATCAATATATTGGAGGAGTTGAACATGCAATTCTCCATCTATTATATTCAAGATTTTTCACCAAATTTTTATATAAAAAAGGTTATATTAAATTTAAAGAGCCATTCAAGAATCTTTTTGCTCAAGGTATGATTCTTTATAACGGAAGTGCTATGTCAAAATCAAAAGGTAATGTTGTGTCTCCTGATGAAATTATTGAAAAATATGGAGTTGACGCGGAAAGATTGTTTATACTTTTTATAGGTCCACCTGATTCAGATGCTGAATGGACAGATAGAGGAATTGAAGGTATGAGTAGATATGTTAATAGAGTATATAGATTAGTTAATAAATATATTGAAATATCTAAAATCAAGAATTCTAATTATGAAGAATTAAACGAAGAAGATATAAATTTAAAAATTAAACTTCATGAAACTATTAAAAGAGTAACAGAAAGCATTGAAAATAATTTCAGGTTTAACACTGCAATAGCATCTTTAATGGAACTTACAAATTATATTCAGGATTATTTGAATGAAAATGAGAAGCCAAATATCAAGGTTTTAAGAGAAATTCTTGAGAATTTTATTATAATTCTTTCTCCATTTGCTCCTTTTTTATCAGAAGAGCTCTGGGAAATGATTGGCAATAAAGCAAGTGTTCAGTTTAACAATTGGCCAAATTATGATGAAAATCTAATAAGAAGAGATAAAATTGAACTTATAGTTGAGGTAAATGGAAGAGTTAGAGGAAGATTTACAATTGAGAGAGACCTTGATAGTAATAAGATCGAAGAGATTGTTTTGAATGATGAAAAAATAAAAAAATATATTGAAAATAGAGAGATAGAAAAAGTTGTTCATATAAAAAATAAATTATTAAACATTGTGGTGAAATAATGAAAAAAATTTTATCAATTTTACTTATATTAACTATCTTTTCATTTTCGTTTAAATTTCAGGAGGTTTATTTAAATTTTGGTACTGATTCTGTAGAAGTAATACAAAATGAATTAAAAATAATCCCTGTTATTATTAATAATGTTAATGATCTGTATGGTTTTGCTTTTCATATAGAATTCGAACCTGAATTTATTTCAGTTGAATCAATTGATGAAGGTGATTTTCTTAAAAAAGATAATAATGAAACCTTCTTTTTATCCAAAATAGATAATGAAAGAAGGGAAATCATTGTTGGTGCATCAAGAAGAAGCAAAGTTGAAGGTGTTAGTGGCAATGGCACTTTAATGTTCATAAAATTTAAGTTAAAAACAAATAATAAAACTTTTTTAAAGTTTAAAGAAATTTCATTAATGGATAGTAATTTAAAAGATATAAATTTTGTTTCTAAAGATTTGATAATTCTCCCACAAATAACAAACATACCAAAAATTTCAGTTGAACCTAACATATTAGTTTTTCAAACTTTAGATCAGATTTTGGAAATCAGAATTAAAAATATTGGTAAAGGTACTTTAAAAGGATCAATCTATACAAAAGATGATTGGATAGCTATAGATAAGAGTACATTTGAGGGAGATACCACTATTTACGTAGCTATAAAAAAAATTGTTGATTACGAAGGGGTGATTTCAATTGAGAGTAATGGTGGAAATTATGAAGTAAAAGTTAGATTTGAAAAACCAACATCTATTAGAATTGTATTACAAATCGGAAATCAAGTTTCATATGTAAATAATGAACCCTATCTATTACCTTTCCCACCTTTTATTAAAGATGGAAGGACTATGGTTCCTTTAAGATTTATTGCTGAACAAAGAGGTGCTCAAGTATTATGGTATGCTCAAGAGAGTAAAGTTTTAATCATATATAATGAAATTTTTATAGAGTTATGGGTTGATCAAAATAAAAATTATGTAAGATTAAATGGTGTATTTCATTCAATAGAAATAGCACCTTATACTTATAAAGACAGAACAGTTGTTCCAGCAAGATTTATCTCTGAGTTTTTAAATGGAAAAGTTGAATGGGTTGATGAAACAAAAACTGTAATTATAAATTTTGATTCTACTTGAAAAAAAATATTAAAATGATATTCTTATAATTTGATTTTATATAGAAGGAGGTATTTGAATGGCAAATCCCAAAAAGAAAAAGAGTAAATCAAGAACAAGAATGAGAAGAAGTAGATTTTATAAACCAGATAAAATTAATTTAGTTGAGTGTCCTCATTGTCATGAATTAATAGTTCCACATAGAGTATGTCCTTATTGTGGATATTATAAAGGTAAAGAAGTAATTGTTAAAGAAGTAGAAGAGTGAAAATAATTGTAGATGCAATGGGGGGCGATTATGCTCCCCAAGAAATAATTGAAGGAGCTATATTAGCAAAAGATGAATTAAATATTGATATTGTTTTAGTTGGAAAAGAAAATATTATAAAAGAGTATTTGAATAAAAGAGTAAATGATTTTGAAATAGTCAATGCTGATGAAGTTGTTACAATGTATGATAAACCTATTCTTTCATTTAGAAAAAAGAAAAATTCATCTATAAACATCTCTTTGAATTTGTTAAAACAAGAAAAAGGAGATGCATTTGTTTCCTGTGGAAATACTGGTGCAATTTTAACTGCTTCATATTTTATTTTACAAAAAATTTCAGGTGTAAATAGACCAACACAGTCTGCAATTATACCAACGCTTAAAGGTTTAATGGTTTTAGTAGATTCTGGAGCAAATATAGATGCAAATCCAACCAATATAGTTGAATGGGCAACAATGGCTAAAATATTTATAAAATTATTTACTAAAAAAGAAAAAATACAAATTGGACTTTTAAATATTGGAGAAGAAGAGGAAAAAGGATCTGAATTAACAAAAGAGTCTTACAAATTATTAAAAGATAAATTTAAGGATGAATTTAAAGGAAATATGGAAGGTAAGGATTTCTTGTATGGTGATTACGATGTGTGTGTAACAGATGGTTTTACTGGAAATGTTGCTCTAAAAACACTTGAAGGTGAAGCAACATTTTTTTTAAACCTTATAAAAAATATTTTTAAGAAAAACTTATTAACTAAAATTTCATACTTATTCATAAAAAATGAGTTGATAAATAATTTAAAAAAATTCGATTATGAGGAATATGGTGGTAGTCCAATTCTTGGAGTAAATGGTATAGTTATTGTTGGACATGGAAGATCAAAAAGAAAATCTGTAAAAAATGCTATTAAAATCGCATCAAAATCAGTTGACATAGATTTATTGAATAACCTTAAATTTGAGAAATATTAAAGAACTTATCGACCTTTTAGAGAATGATTATAATATAAAAATTAAAAATATAGATTTAATAGAAAAAGCTCTAACACATACATCAAAAGAGATAGTTGAACCTCCATATAATTTTGAAAGACTCGAATTTCTTGGTGATTCAATTATTAATTTTGTTGTTTCTGAAAAACTTTTTAAAAAATTTAAAAATGAAAAAGAGGGTTTTTTATCAAAAAACAAATCTATTCTTATAAGTAAAGAACTTTTATCAAGATTTGCTAAAGTGTTAAAAATAGATCAATTTATTGTATTGGGTAAGGGTGAAGAGTTAGATGGTGGAAGAGAAAAAAGTAATATATTATGTGATGCTTTTGAAGCTATCGTTGCTGCAATATTTTTAGATTCAGGAATAAGAAATGCAAAAAAATTGATAAACAAATTAATAGATAAATTTCATTATGAAACTTTTTTTGATTCAAAAACTCTATTACAAGAGATGACTCAAGAAAAATTTAAGTCTTTACCAATTTATAAAATTATTGAAACAACAGGGAGTGAGCATAATAAGATTTTTAAAGTAGGTGTGTATATAAATAATATACTTTTTGGTATAGGAACTGGAAAAAGTAAGAAGGAAGCAGAAAAAGAGGCAGCAAAAAATAGTATATTAATTTTAAAAGATGAGACAGAAAAAATTATTTAAAATTTTTATATTATTAATTTTTATCTTAAATATTTTTTTCATTACAAATGATAAAAAAGTATTAAATTCAGAATCATATTTTGATATAGGAAATGGTGCTTGGGTCCATATAGAAACTTTTCAGAATGTTTCAGATTCAGAGACAATTGATTTGGTTAAATTTTTTGTTGAAAGAGATATTAAAAATGTTTTTTTTCTTGCAAAATATGTAGATGGGGAATTACTTTATAAAAAATATAAAGATACATTGACAAGAATAGTAAAAATCTTTAAAAATTATGGAATCAATGTACATTTTTATATACCAATCTCTTATGATCCCCTTTATTTAAAAAACAACCCAAAAGACGCAACTTTTCTTTCTCCTAACAAAAACAATACTAACCCATACAGAGACCCTGAACTTAAAGTAGTTTCTTTAGGCAGTGACAAATATTTAAATTATATAAAAAATATTGTTAAAGAACTTATATATGATTTTGATGCTGATGGAATACAACTTGATTATATAAGATATCCAAATATAAATTATGGCTATGAAGATAAAGTTAAGAATAGATTTATTGAACTTGGCGGAGATTGGAATAAAATATTGAACATTTTTAGAAAAGGACAAAACATTTTCACACTTTATGATCAAAATGATAAAGATGTTTTATTATTAGGCAAAGTAAGAAGCGAGTTTGTTACCAATTTTACAGGAGAGATTAAAAGTTTTATTTCTTCCATATCTTCAAATATTTTATTTTCAGTTACTTTAATACAGAGTGCTTCCTCATTTTTATCATACAAAGAAGGAGGGATTGATTCTTATCCTTATGGTTTTTTGCATTTTGGACAAGATTATACTGAACTTTCAAATTTTTGTGATTTTGTTTGTCCACTTGCTTATCATAAAAATTATAATAAGAGTGTTGAATGGATAAGAGATATAATAAAAAATAGTAAAAAGAGAGTAAATTCAAAAATTTTGTGTGGAATAGGAGTTAATGATACAGGTGAAAATATTGAAAAAGCGATAAAAATATGTAAAGAAGAAGAGGTGAATTTTAATCTATTCAGACTTGGTACTTTCATCCCTGTAAATATAGAATTTAAACCTATTGATATTTTTAGTTATTCATTAAAAACCTCTCCATTGTTAAAATTTTATGAATATAAAATAAAAAATGATGAGTTTAATTTAAAAATTGATAAGATAAATTTTTCTAAAAAAATTACCCTTGCTTCAATTGTCAATTTTAATTCTGAAAAAAGCAATTTAAATGTTTACTTAAATGGAGAACATCCAGTTATCTTATCAACTCCAGTTTTAAGAACATTTTCAACTTTAAAAATGAGAATAAATGAGAATTATATATATTTTGAAGGTATAAAAAAAGAAATAGATACTTCTATCTTTATTAATAATGGAAGAACAATGGTTCCTGTAAGATTTATAGGTGAAAATTTTGGTTTTGAAGTTACATGGAAAGATGGAGAGGTTATACTTGAAAATGATAAAAACGAAATTAGATTATACATAGGTAAAAATGAGATATTTGTCAATGGAAATAATATTAAAATTGATTCCTCCCCTATATTAAAAGATGGAAGAACATTTTTACCCATTAGATATATAAGTGAAGCTTTAAACTTAATTGTCAATTGGAATGAACAGAAAAAAGAGGTAACAATTGAGGGATATATAAATGATGATATTAAAAAAATAATTGTAGGACTAAATTCAGAAAATGATTATTTAAGAAAATCAATTTTATTTTCATCTAAAAAAATCTATTTTTTAAATTCTTTATCAGAAAATGAAATTTTGAATTTAGAAAATCAATTTTTGTTAAGAGGAATTAAAATTTCTTTAAATTATAATGAAAATAACATAAAGTATAATTCTCCAGTTATTGATAATTTTATATTAATAGGTGATAAGGGTTCTTATGTCATTAATGGTGAAAACATATATAACATTTTTGATGCAACAAAAGATTTTAGTTTACAAAAATTTGTTGACTTTAGATTTAAAGAAAAAAATAGATATTATATATTAATTAATAAATCCTTTTTCATAAAACTTTTTAATCCATATATTGAAAGAGATCAAAATTTTTCTGGATTTATTTTAATAGAAAATAGTTAATCAAAAACAATAGTAAAAAAAGAAGAGTTAACATTTTATCTGTCATCCCATTTGTTTTAATAATTCTCAAACAATATTTGCTCTTATAAGGCCATAGTAAAGGAATAGGAGTATAGGTTAAATAATCGAGAAATATATGTGAAAAATATGCTAAAAAAATTAGATTATTTCTAAAAATTAAAAAAATTATTAAGCTGGCTAAAAATGTATGAGTAATTTTTCTGTGTTCATTTAATTTAATATCTATGTCTGGCAAAAGAGAAAATATTGAGTATAAAAAAATTATTGGCTGTTTCTCTAAAATAGATAACAAAAAAAGAGAGAATGTATAATGTGTAGATAAAATCATAATAAACATTATAAATTAATAAAGCATAATATAAAAGGTATTTTAAAAGGAGCTTGTCACCTTATATATTATTTTAAGTAGAAAATATCTATTGATTTTAATTTTAAAAAGAATTCCATAAATTTTTAAGCTATAATTATCATAATTAATTATTATGTTATAATAAAAAATGAAGAGGTGAATAATGAATACAAAGCTATCTAATGAAAAGTTTGTTATAGATAAAAGAGGAAAAAAATAGAATTATTATTTCTTTAAAACATTATAAAAAACTTCTTGAAGCTCTTGAAGAAATTGAATCAATTAAAATTTATGACAAAACACAAAAAATCAAAGAAGATAAAATATTAATAGAAAAAGCATTCAAAGAAATAGAAAGTGGTAAATAAATATAAAGTTTTTCTAATTAGGAACGCATTAAAGGAATTAAAATTAATTTATAATTCTAATATAACAGGTTATAATCTTATTAAGAAAAAAATAGATATGCTCTCTATGAATCCATATATAAAAGGGGTTAAAAAAACTTAAAGGAAGAGAGGGTTATAGAATTAAATCTGGAAAGTATAGAATAATTTTTGAAGTCGATGAAAAAACTAAAGAAATAATAATTCTACATATTGGTTTAAGAAAGGATGGATATAAATAGATCATAAATAGATCTAAATAAAATCCTATATAATTTTAATTAATTATATAAGTTTTATAGAATTTATATATTAGATGAGAAAACCTGAGGCAATTGAATTATTATTAATATAATATTTAGCATTTTTATTTTTTTATTATACAAAAATTTCTTTTGAAAATTTTATTTTTTCAAACCAACCAGATACACAATATACATATTTTAGATTTGTTATAATTATATTGATGAAGAATATACAGGATAAAAAAGAGGTAATTCTATTCCTATTGATTAAAGAATATCTTGAAACTGGTTTGCCAGTAGGTTCTAAAACGCTTGTTGAAAAATATATGTTAGATCTTTCTCCTGCAACTGTTAGAAACTATATGAGTGAATATGAAGATGATGGATATTTAATACACATACATACCTCTTCTGGAAGAATTCCAACAGAAAAGGGAATAAAATTTTATATTGAAAAAGTAATTGAAAAAATGGATATAATGCCAAATTTAAAAATAGAAAAAGATATTCAAAAAAGTTTTACAACTTTGGGAGATGATTTTATAGACGACTTTTTGAATAAACTATCAAATTTAACAAGTTCTATTTCATTCTTCTTTTATTCAATTCCTACTAATGATAAAATCAACAATATTCATTTAATGAATTGTTCTCAAAATAAAATTTTATTTATTATTACTTCAGATGATAGAATTGAAGAATTTGTTATCAAAACCCAAGAAGTGATTTCAGATGAAGAACTTCAAAAAATTAAAATCGATCTTTTAAAATATATCGAAACAGATGAAGATGGTTATATAAAAAAATATTTAAAAACATATCCAAAATTTATTAATGAAATAAAAAAGATATTAACAGATAGAACAAAAAGAAGAGAACTTGGAGATATATATATAAAAGGTATTAAAAATATTTTATCTTATGAAGACATTAAAAAATCAAAAGATTTAGAAACATTAATATCCTTAATAGAAGATAAAGAAAAAGCAATGTCTCTTGTCAATTTTCTTTCTGAATTTAAGGATTTATTAATATTAATTGGGAATGAATTTCCTAAACTCTCTCTCGAGAGAACAATTTTGATTGATTTACCATATTTAAAAGAAGATAATGTTGAGGGTGGGCTTGGATTTTTCACTCCAAATAGAATTAATTTTGAGTATCTTTTTAAGATATTAAAACAACACGCTCTTGAAATGAAAGAGATATTGGAGAAATTTTAGTGCACCAAATATTTATTCCTCTCCAAAATTTTAAAAAAAATTATGTTATTGTTGATGGAGAAGATTTTCATCATCTTGTAAATGTTTTAAGGATAAATATTAATGAAAAATTGCTTATAGTTGTTGATAGAGGTTATAGATTTATAGGAAAAGTAACTTCAATTGAAAAAAATAAATTAATTATAGATTTAATTGAGAAAATAAATGAAAATTATGATCCAGTTTTTAATTTATATATTGCTCAATCTATTCCAAAAGGCAAGAAATTTGAAAATATTATTAAATATGGCACAGAATTAGGGGTGAACGGTTTCTTTCCTCTTATAACCGAAAGAACAATCGCTAAATTAAATTTTGAAAAAATTGAAAGGTTAAAGAGAATTGCAAAAGAAGAAGCTCAACTTTCAAAGAGAGATAAAATACCAGAAGTATATACTCCAATAAATTTTATTGATTTTCTAAAAACTTCAAATAAATATGAAAAAAAATATATCTTCTGGGAGTTAGAAAAAGAAAACTGTGTTGATAATATTGAGATAAAAAAAAATGAAAATGTTATTGTTATAATTGGTAATGAAGGTGGTTTCAGTTTAGAAGAGATTAATCAGGCAAAAAATTATAGATTTATTTCTATTTCACTTGGAAAAAGGATATTAAGATCAGAATTGGCACCCTTAGTTATAATATCTTTAGTTTTATATAAAGGTGGTGAATTTAGAATATGAATTTTAATGTATATATTAAAACCTTTGGTTGTAAAGTTAATCAATATGATTCTGAAATAATTAGAGAGAATTTATCATTAGATAAAAATGTTAAATTTACAAATAATTATAAGGATGCAAATTTATTTATTGTAAACAGTTGTTTTGTTACAGAGAAAGCAGAAAATGAAGTTCTTAAGGAGATAAGAAAATTTTCTAAATTAGGTAAAGTTATTGTAACTGGGTGTTTTAATAAATCTTTAAATATAGAAAATATTTATATTTTAGATTTAAATAAAGAAGTGAATATTAGAGAGTTTATCTACAAAATATATGACATAAATAAAAGAGAAAATATTTATAAGAACAAGATAGAAAAATTTTCAGATAGAACAAGGGCTTTTGTAAAAATTGAAGAAGGATGTAATAAATTTTGCTCATATTGTATTGTTCCCTATTTGAGAGGTAATGCAAAATCAAGAGATATTAATGACATTATGGATGAGATTAAAATATTGATTGATAATGGCTATAAAGAGATAGTTTTAACTGGAACCGAACTTGGTTTTTTTGGATTAGAGAAAGGAGAAAATATTATAACTTTACTAAAAAATTTAATATCAATAGATAAAAATTTTAGAATAAGATTATCTTCTATAGATCCAGAATTTTTTACAGATGAACTTATATATTTAATGAAGGAAAGTAATAAAATATGTCCACAAATACATTTACCTCTACAAAGTGGCAGTGATAAGATATTAGAAAAAATGAGAAGAAGATATGATGTATCTTATTATATTGATAGAGTAAATTGTTTCAAAGAAAATATTAAAAATGCGACAATTACAACTGACATTATTGTTGGTTTTCCATTTGAAGAAGAAGAGGATTTTGAAAAAACAATAGATGTCATAAAAAAAGTAAAATTTTTAAAATGTCACATTTTTCCTTATTCAAAGAGAGATGGAACAATAGCATCTAAATATATTTATTCAATTAATAATAGGATAATTAATGATAGATTAAGAATTATTAAAGATGTTTCAAACAAAACAAGAGGAGAGGTTATTAAATCATTCAATAATAAAAATCTTATTTTACTTACAGAATATGAAATGAATGGAAAATTATATGGTTTTACAGAAAACTATATTAGAGTTTCTATTGATAATAAATATAAAATTAACAACTTTTATAAAATATATTTACAAACAATAGAAAATAATGTAGAATATGGAATAGTTTTAAATGAATATTCCTATCCCGTTATAGAAGGAGGTGAGAATAAGGAATGCCAGCAGTTCACAGAAGAGAAGGTGAAGATTTAGATAGTCTAATTAGAAGATTTAAGAAAGAATGTGAAAGAGAAGGAATACTCTCAGAGATTAAAAAAAGAGAATTTTTTGTACCACCTTCAGTTGAAAAGAGAAAAAAGAAGGGAAAAAAGAGGTAGTAGGAGGTGATTAACTTATAGAACCTTCACAACTTAAAGAAAAAAAATTTTATCCTTTTTTAAATGATGAGGAAGCAATATCTATTTCTGGATATTATTTTGATCTTATTTCTGAACTTGAAAGAAATTTTAATATAAAAATTAAAATATCTCAAGATGGATTACATATATATTCATCAAACAACTATCCAGATTCTATTGATCAATTTTTACAGGATATTATTGAGTTAAAAAGAAGTAGAAATATACTTCTAACTAAAGATGAGATTAAAAAAAGCATCTCATCAATTGAAAATAATAGTTACAATTTAATCAGAGATTTATTTACAGATGTAATTTTTGTATCAAGTAAAGGAAAAAAAATTAAACCAAAGAGCAAGGGTCAAAAAGAGTATGTTGAAATAATAAGAAAAAAAGACCTTGTTTTTTGTATTGGCCCTGCAGGCTCAGGAAAGACATATTTAGCAATTACATTAGCATTAAATTATCTTACAGAAAAAAGGATTGAAAGGATAATATTAACAAAACCAGTAATTGAAGCAGGAGAAAAACTTGGTTTTTTGCCAGGAACTTTTTTAGAGAAAGTAGATCCACATTTTAGACCTTTATATGATGCTTTATATGATCTTGTTGAAGTTGAAAAAATCAATAGATATATAGAGAATAATATTATAGAAATTGCTCCTCTTGCTTATATGAGAGGAAGAACTTTAAATGATGCTTTTATAATTTTAGATGAAGCCCAAAATACAACATATGTCCAAATGAAAATGTTTCTAACGAGGATGGGGTTCAATTCAAAGATTATTGTCACTGGCGATATAACTCAAATTGATCTTGACAAACCACAAGATTCTGGTCTTGTTAAATCATTAAAGATACTGAAAAATATTGAAGGTATAGGAATTGTAAAATTATCTAAAATAGATATTGTAAGACATCCATTAGTACAAAAAATTGTTGATTCTTATGAAAAATTTGAAAATATTAAAGAAAAAAATAAAAATTGACAGAGAAATAATCACTATAAAATTACCATTTTTTATAGTGATTTTTATATTTTTATATGTATCTTTAATTCCACCTTTTATTTTCATAAGAAAGGGAACAGAATTAAATAAAGATCTTATTTCTCCAAGAACAATTGAAATTATTGACGAAGAGGCAACTCAAAAAGAAATAGAAAAGGTTTTAGAAAACGCTCCTATTTTTTATGAATATAATCCCGATATAGACAAAGAAGTGTTGAACAATTTCGAAGAGTTGTCAAACTATCTTAGAAATTGGAGAGAAGGAGATAAAGAGGCACAACAAAAAATTTATGATAGATTTGGAATGACTTTCGAAACTGAATTTTTGATCCAAATTAGAAATTTAGATGAAAAAAGGTTCAATATATTAATTGAAAATACACATAAAATTTTATCTAATTTATTATTCAATGGATTTAAATCAGAAGATTATAATAGATTAAATGAAATGATTGAAGGAAGTTTATTAGAAAATTTATCAACAGAAGAAGTAAATATTTCTTTTGAAATAATTAAAAATATAATAAAACCAAATCTTGTTATAAATAGTGATTTAACAGAAAAGAAAAAGCAGGAAATCATTAAATCAGTAAAACCAATAACAATAAGAATAGAAAAAAACGAAGTTATTTTTAAAAAAGGTACTATTATTGGCGATGAAGAGTTAAATACATTAAGAAAATATAACCTAATCTTCACTCAAAGAGATGTTATAAAAATAATATTGATAATTTTAACCTCTATTATATTAACCTATTTAATCTTTACTGTTTTAAATAACAAAAAAGAAATTTCTAAAAAGGAAATTTTATATTCTGTTATAATCATCTTTTTATCACTTCTTTTTGGTAAATTATTAAGAAATCCTTTTCTCGTACCAATTTTTTTAACAACCAATCTATTGATTTTATTCTTTGATTTTTCAATTTCAACAATTTTTATAACTTTAATTTTCATTTTTTATTCAATCTTTTTTACAAATTCATTTTTATACATTTTGCTCTCTTTTTTTATTTCCATAATTTTTTCTATTAAAGGAAAATCAATTAACAACATTAATGATTTTTTAAAAATTGGTTTAATCGCTGCCTTTTTCAATTTATTGAATCTATTTTTGTTTTCTTATATAACAACTTCTATTAGTTTAACAAGCATAACTATATTGAATCTTATTTATTCCTTTTTAAACCCACTTGTTTCTTCTCTTATTCTTGTAGTTATAGTGCCTTTTATAGAAAAAATATTATCTAAAACTACATCGATTGGATTAGTAGAACTTTTAAATATCAATAATCCATTATTAAAAGAATTTATAATTAAAGCACCTGGAAGCTATCAACATTCAATAAATGTAAGTACTCTTTCGCAGGTAGCAGCTGATAGCATTGGAGAGGATCCTCTCGTTGCTAAAGTTTGTGGATATTATCATGATATTGGAAAACTCGTACGACCAGAATTTTTTATTGAAAACGATAGTTTAGGTATAAGTCCACATGAATCTATATCACCTTCTTTATCAGCTTTAATAATAATATCTCATGTTAAAGAAGGTGTTGAACTTGCTAAAAAATATAATTTGCCAGACATTGTAATTAATTCAATTAAAGAACATCACGGAACAAGTTTAGTATCATATTTTTACACAAAAGCTAAATCAATTGATCCAGATATAAAAGAAGAAGCATTTAGATATCCAGGCCCGATTCCCTCTTCCAAAATAGCAGGAATAATAATGCTTGCTGATTCAGTTGAAGCTTCAGTAAGGGGGGAAAGAGTAGACCAAAAGGAAGA
>JAAYUH010000017.1 GCA_012517755.1 bacterium
CTTAGGGCCAGTTCCCTCCACCTCTCAGGATAAGAAGGCTCTTAAAAAATTATATACAATTTAAATATTTTTTCAATAATTTGCATAACTCTTTTCATATAAATACTATGCATGCTAACAATGCTTTTTTTATTATTTAAATACAAAATATCTTCATAATAATTAATCAAATCTGATCTATCTAATTCAAATATCTTTCTGGACTTTTGCCTAACTTTAAAAAAGTAACAAGTTAAAGAAAAGTTTAAAATAACTACAAAAGTTTGTTAATTGCTTGAAATTCTTTTCAAACCATCTATTGGAGCTATTTTTATGAAACTTAATACTATTATAGTTGAAATAAACGCATGATTGTGAAAATTTATATTGCAATATTGATTGTTTTGTAAGAGATTTAATGAATTAGTAAAGTGTCTCAAAAGGAAGGAGCACTTTATAAAGTGCTCCTTTTACAGGTAAAAATTTTAAACTGTCTAAATATTTATTGTAAATACATAATTCACTGTAAACTTCTTGCATCTGTCTTATATTTGATGCTGGATTAATATCTCCTTTATATCTGATAAATACCAAAAATTCATCTCTTTCTGTAGGAGAGCCTAATCGAGAAAAAGTCTCTTCTACATATTTTATTGTTTCATAAGGAGAAACATCAGTCCCTAATAAAATTGCTTCCCTTGGTTCATTTTTAAAGACAATATGCCCAATAGATACTTTTCTATCTGGAAAAGAAACTTCTTTTGTAAATTCCTTAATTTCCTTTCCATTAAAAATAAAATTCTTAAAATAATATTCACTTATTTTTATATTTATTAAATCATCCTTTTCATATGGATGTGAAAATAGAATTGGTGGTATATTTGATAGATCTTCTATTGCACTATAACTATAAAAATCTTTAAAAATGAAATCTAAATCATACATTGTATAACGTTCAGGTACAGGAAAATTAAAAATACCAAAAGATTTTAATCTTTTATCATTAATACTATAGGTATAAATTTCTGCTGAAGATAAATATTTTTGTTCCTTATCTGACCATTCTATTTTCCATCTATCTTTTGAAGAAATTAAAAATATTGTATCAGTATAATTTTTGGAAAATACAGGTTCTATTGCATAATCAGCAATCTTTACAAATTCTTCTCCATTAAACTTTGAGAGATAAGAAGCATTTTTTGAAGAGAAAGCAAGATAAGAACCATCAAGAGAAAGAGAAATAGTCTTAATTAAATATCCTTCATTAAGTAAATGAAATTTATCATTTATGAAGTCATAACAATATACATTTCCATCCTCAATGAAATAGACTACATGTTTTAGGAAATCATCCTTTTCTTCAAGGATTTCAAAAGAGAAATTATTTTGAATAGGAGGTGGTGTAATCTCTATGAAAAGTTCATCAATAATTTCAGACGTATTTTTCTCTTTAAGTCTGAATCCAATTTTATTCTTAACATTTGGTTGAAAATCAAAAAATAGAGAAAGTTTAATTTTTTTAATCTCATTTAATTCACATAAAAACCATTCATTTTCACCATTACTTGTTTCTTGAATAAAATATAAAATTGATGGAATGAAAGTTTTAGCTTCTATATAGGTTGGAAATTTAGCATAGGGAGAGGATGGTATTTTCCATGCAAAAGTAAGCATTTCACTCTTTTTAAGTTCATAGGGTTTAGATAACTCAAAGTTATTTAAAGAGAAAGATAAACTACCACTTTTCCATTTCTTATCACTTTCTGGAAGCACCACAATTATTGCTCTATATGGATCTTCATAACAGAATTCATAAGTTAGAGTGTAGTTACCAGTTTGATAAAGAGTTACAGTAGGATTTCTATCAATATCTAAGTTAGAAACTTTTTTCTCTGGACCTATAAGTTTAACATTTCTAATAGGCATTTTATAATTAATTTCTACCCTTTTTCCAGGTCTTGGAATTGCATCTAACCAAATCTCTCTATTTTCTGGCAGTAGGTTATTTATTTTTACCTTCTTATCACTACATGAAATTATGGTTAAGATTAATGTTAAACTTAATAAAAATAATATAGATTTTTTAATCATATTTAACCTCCTTTTAAATTTAGATATTTTACAACAAAAAAAGTTTCTAATAATAAATAAGTTTTATCAAATAATAATGCAAGACCTGATCCCAAAATTCCTAATATAGTTAACACAGGATTTCATATAAAAGTTAAAAATGGAATTACTATTGAAGAAGCAGATAGAATTGCAGAAGAAGTTCTTATATCACATATATTACAATAATCAATGAGTTCACCTGTTGTTGATAAACATTCATCACAATTAACCTTATCTGGAAAAACTTCATATCCTCCCTGAGACCATTCTTTTGCACTTCTAATTCTTAACTCATCATCATTCTCTTTTTTAGCAATATATGCTGAACATTTTGTACAATCAAACCCACAATAAGCTATCATTTTCTCCATTTTTCACCTCCAATGGATTAGTTTTCATTATATATTATTTTTTCTGGATTATTAA
>JAAYUH010000018.1 GCA_012517755.1 bacterium
AAGAAAAAGTTCTTTCATTCTTTTTTAGAGGTTTAAAAGTTGAAATTAATGAAAGTTCAACAGTTAAAAAAGGTGATAAAACAAAAGATTTTACTTTAAACCCAGTAATAACAAATGATATTTTATTTATTCCTTTAGAATATATTCCATTTGTTATAGATTGTGCTGTGAATTTTGATAAAAATAATAAAATTATCTATCTTGATCCTTATATTTTTGAAATAGATTTTAATCAGGAATCAGAATTTAAAGAGATATACACTCTTATTTTATCTTTTCAAGCAAAATATACCAAATCAATTCAAAGTGATTCAGTTACTTTAAATATCAATGCTTTACCACATCCAGATACAAATTTAAAGGAAAATGAGGCAGGAATAAATATTTCAACTACACCAAGGAGTGGTTCAAAATTACCCGTAACTACAGTTGTTTTAAAAAGATCTAAAAATTTACCAGATGTTCAAATAACCTCTTCAAAAACTCCACCATCTATCAAGATAACATATACAAAAGAGCTATCAAAAGGTTTAAAAGATAAAATTATTATTTTAGATCCTGGTCATGGAGCATACACAAATGGTATCTATTATGATGTAGGAGCAGTTGGACCTTCTGGAGCGTTTGAGAGTAAAATTGTTCTTGATATTGCTATTAGAGTAAAAAATTTGCTTGAAACATCTGGTGCAAGAGTAATAATGACAAGAACAAAAGAGAATGACAAATTAACTCCAAATCTTGATAAGAGAGTTACAATAGCAAATTCTTCTGGTGCAGATCTTTTCATTTCATTCCACTTAAATGCATCGACATCAAGCGATGTATCTGGAACTGAAACATATTATTTTCATCCATTAAGTTTAAAGTTTGCTGAGTTAGTACATAAAAAAATCATAAACGCATTGAACACAATTGATAGAGGAATAAGAAATAGAGGTTTTCAAGTTGTTAAAGACATAAACACTATGCCAAGCGTTTTATTAGAACCTTTATATATTTCAAACCCTAATGAAGAAAAAATGATTCTTGATGAAAATATCAGACAAAAACTTGCAGAAGCCATATTTGATGCTATAAATGAATATTTTAATCAATGAGCAAAATAGGAATATTCGATTCTGGAATTGGTGGACTTTCAGTTTTAAAAGTAATTTATGAAAAATTTCCTAATAATATCTATCTGTATATAGGGGATGAAAATTACTACCCGTATGGTTTAAAATCAAAAGATGAAATAATAGATAGAAGTGAAAAATTAACAAATTTTTTAATTTCTAAAAAAGTTGATTTAATAATTATTGCATGTAATACTGTTAGTTCTATAGCACTTGATTTTTTAAAGAAAAATTATGAAATACCAATTATTGGTGTAATTGATGGTGCGGTTGAGAAAAGTATAAAAATAACACGAAATGGTTTAATAGGAGTTATTTCAACTCCTCTTACTGCCAAAACTCATATTTACAGAGATAAAATTTTGTTAAAAGATAGTAAGGTCAAAGTTTATGAAATTGGCTCTCAAGAACTTGTGAATATAGTAGAAAATGGGATAATTAACAATAATCCAACATATTTAATTGCAAAAGAAACATTAGAAAAAATTAAATTTGTCGATACATTAATACTTGGATGTACACATTTCCCTGCTCTGAGAGATTTAATTTTAAAAATTCTTCCTAATGTAAAAATAGTTGATCCTGCAGAAGAAATAGTCGAATATATAAGAAATTATATTGATAATAAAGATAAATCTATTTTAGAATTTTACACTACTGGTGATATTAAAAGTTTTAAAGAAAAGGCAAAAATTTTTATTGAAGATTTAGAAATTGAAGTTAAAAAAATAGTGATTTAAATTTTTAACCTGCACCACCCCCTCCTCCACCACCTCCTCCGCCTCCACCACCAGAAAATCCTCCCCCTCCACCTGATGATGAAAGTGAAGATGAGGCAATTTGTGTTATAGAATTAAAAGATGATATCATTGATGTTAAATTCATAGAAAATGAATCAAAATTAAAAGAGCCACTACTATAAAATGCTCCTATTAAATAACTTTTTGATATTTCATTTTCATTTATATTTGGTAATAATATCTTAAGTTCATCTATAACTTTTTCTGCAATTCCAAAAGTTACTGCATAAACAAGATATTTATCCCAAATTACAATTGATTTTGGAATAGCCTCTCTTAAATTCGAAAAATCTGTTAAAAATCTTTTTAATCCATTCCACTTATTAAATGTCTCAGAACCAACCTTTGATCTTCTTGGCATAAAAATTGATAAAAGAATAGTTAAACCAGATATTATTATTGAATATATGATAAGATATGTAGCATTATACATAATAGCAAAATAAATAGTTAAAACTAAAAAAATAATAGAAAAAATCGCCAAGATAATTCCTATCTTAAATCCAGTCTCTTCAAAATAACCAAGTTCTTTTCCTTCTTCTTTAATGCTTTCACTAAATGCATTAAAAATTGTTCTAAATTCTTGAGGATATTTCTTAATGAAATTATTAATATCTTCTGTTGAAACTGTTGTTTCACTTTTTCCAGCAATATCAGGTAACAAACCTGATTTTCCTTTGAATAGAGATTCGATTATTTTTAAAGAGCTTTTATTTGAGTAAAAATTTATAACATCACTATATGTTAAACTGTTAAAAAGAAAATCATATATTATTTTTTCATAAATTTTTAAATCATCACTACTTTTATTTGTCTTTGTAAAAAATAAAATATTTTTGGTTCTTTTAAATAATAAACCAACTTCTTTTTCTTTGGTTTCAATTTTTATGTAACCTTTTCTTATTAGATCCATTAATGTCGCTGTGAAGTCTTTTGCATCAACCTGTTTCCATTTAAAAAGATAACCAACAATAGATGGAGGGAGATTATCCGGAGGTTCTCTAATATAAAGATAATCTTTAGATGGTTTAAACTCAATTCCATATTTTCTAAAAAGATAAAAGCAGATAGCTAATATTATTAATGGAATTAAAATTAATATGAATATTATTGCTTTGGCTTTATTTCTTTCTATATTAGATTTATTTGCGAGTTCTCTTTCGTAAGAGAGAATTTCATCTAATTTATATTCTCCGATTTTTTGAACATTAAGTATGTATGATGGAAAAAGAATTCTTGCCTCAACAAAAGTATTTTTAGGAAGATCTTTTATAGTAAGAATAGCTCCGCTTCCATTATTTTTTTCAATCTCACCCCAAAGAGGACCATGTGCAAAAACATAAAAATTATCTTCGTCAATCTCTTCTGGAAAATAGATTTTGCATTCAAAATATTTTGTATCTTCTTCCCATCTATCTTCAATTACTTTCCAATAAAAATCTGCAATGTCAAGATATGCCTTTATTCCACCTAAAACTTTATATTTAAAATAGAATACCTTATCTTCATTTTCCGCTTTATAAAAAAATTTAATTGAATACATATTCCCGAGGTCTTGAAAAGTATAAGTTCTCTCTTCTTGTGTTTCACAATCAGTTCTCTTAAATTCGCCAAAATCATCTTTCAAAATAAAATCTTCTATTTCATTAAATCCCTTTTTATCAATATAATAAGTTGCCCAGGAGAAACTTCCTGAAAAATGATATGTTCTCTCTATTTCAACATCAAAAGAACCATCTTGATTAATATATATATTTGTTAAAACTTCTTTAAAATAATAATCTTTTGCTTGAACATTTAATGGAAATATAATAAAAAATAGAAGAGACAGAAACAAAAAATTTATGATTTTTCTCATTTACATTTTTTATTTCTTTAGTTCTTCTTCAATTTTATTGAATAAACTTGGTGAAATTCTTACTTTTAAGGCACCTTCTTTTATTAATAGCATAAAAAGAGAAAGAGTATCCTTTCTTTTCAATTTCATTTCGTTCATAATGGTTTCAAGATCCTTTTTCCCATCAACTTTAAAGAAAAAATTATTTGCTCTAACATTATTTGTTGGGAATAAACTTATATCAAGACCAGAATATGTTTTTATGATAGATTTTGCTTTATCTGAATGCTCTGGTACTATTTTCATAATGTCAACTTCTTCACGAACTATAAGATTAGCATTAATTAGAGATAGAACAGTTCTTAAAACATCTATTTCATTTAAATTAACTTCATTTTTTACTTCCCTTATTGTTTTTCCATCTCTAAATTTGTTCAGTATCATCCATTCATCTTTATTTAAACTTATCTTTGCAGATGGAGGAGTTGGGTTGACTCTGAAAATTGTATCAAGAGAGGGTAATTTTTTTAAAATATCATCAATTACTTCAACCTGTTTTGCTCCCTCGAACAAGAGTTCTTCAAGTTGTTTGTTTATTTTTTGAGATTTATCTTTTGGTAATTCTTTCGAAAAACTGAATGTTCCTTCTTTCATTGTTAAAATAACATAAAAAGCATTTTCTCCGCTTCTATCGCCAACTTCTGCGTCAATAATGTTTCCATCTTTACAAAAGATTTTTCCCTCTTTTTCTCCTTCTTTTTCCACATTTCCTTTAATATAAATTACACCTGTCCTTTTAGATAAGTTTATAAATTTTAATAAGTCCTCTATTGTAAAATCCTTCAAATTTCCTGTAAGTTCCAATTTCCACCTCCAAATTAATTATAATATAAAATTATATCATTAAGTAAAAAATTTTTTGTAACAAAATTTAAAAAAAGGAATCTTTTTTAATGATTGAGAAAGAATTAGTAAGAAAAGCTAAAAAAGGAGAAGTAAGTGCTTTCGCACAACTTGTTGAGATTTATGAAAAAGATATCATTACATATTGTTACTACATTATAAGAGATGAGGAGGAAGCAAAAGATTTGGCACAAGAAACTTTTTTAAAAGCTTTTGTTAACTTGAAGAGTTTAAGAAATGAAGAAGATTTTAAATATTGGCTATTAAGAATTGCAAGAAATAGTTGTTTCAAAAAAATTAAAAAAACAAACATAGAAAGAAAATTAATTTCAAAAGAAGAGGAAAAAACAACATCAATTGTTGATGAAATGTTGGAAAATGAAAGAAGAAATAAAATAGTAAATGCATTAAACAAGCTTGATAAAAAAGATAAAGAAATAATAATTTTGAGAGATATTCAAGAGTTCAGTTATGATGAAATAAGTAAGATACTTAAAATATCTATGAATTTAGTAAAAGTTAGGTTGTTTAGAGCAAGAAAAAATCTTAAAAAAATAATAGAGGATGAATATGGAGAAATATGAGACAATAAAAAAAGAGTTAAGAAGTTTAAATTTAACAAACCTTGATGGAGTTTCAGAAAAAGTTGTAAATAATCTAATTGGGAAAAAATTCATTAAAAAAGAGAGAAAAAATATTATTCTAACTATATCCTTAATTTCGATTGGAATTGTTGTTATTACTTTATTAGGGAGAAAGATATGGAAGAAATAAAAAAATTACTTCCACATAGAGAACCATTTATTTTTGTTGATGAGATTTTAGAGAGAGAAGAAGGGAAGAAAATAATTGCATCAAAAAAGATTAGAAATGATGAGTTCTGGGTTAAAGCACATTTTCCTGATTTACCTGTGATGCCTGGTGTTTTAATAGTTGAAGCCCTCGCACAAGCATCACTTCTTATCTTTGATAAAAATGAGGAGGATCTTTTCCCAATCTTTGTAAAAATAGAAAATTTCGTTTTTAAAAAACCAATTTTTCCCTCAAATTTACTAATTCTAAAATCTGAAGTTTTATTTAAAAAAATGGGCTTTATAAAATTTAAAGTTTCTGCATCTGTAGATGATGAAACTGCAGCAGATGGAATTATTTTTGCTACATTAAAAAGAAAGGAGGAGCTATTAAAGTAAAATGAAGGGATTTATTTTTCCAGGGCAAGGTTCACAGTACAAGGGGATGGGAAAGGTAATTCTTTCTAAATATGAAGAGGGGTATAGTTATTTAAAAGAGGCTCAAAAAATTTTAAATATGAATTTAGAGTATCTTCTATTCGAAGCAGATGATGAAGTTTTAAAAGACACAGAAAATGCTCAAATAACTATTCTTCTAACAAGTTACATTCATTTCAAATATTTAGAAAAAAATGGTTTAATACCTGATTATGTTGCTGGTAACTCTCTCGGAGAATATAGTGCTTTACTATGCGCAAATTCTCTTTCGTTTGAAGATACTTTGATTCTTATTAGAGAAAGAGCAAGAACAATGAAAAAATTTATTGGTAATATTAAAGGAGTTCAAGTTGCAATATTGAATTTAAAACTT
>JAAYUH010000180.1 GCA_012517755.1 bacterium
AGAAGTTTATTGGTGTATGAAATATGATTTAAAAAAAGATCCTAATCAAGAATCCTGCGCATACGCAAAAGATAGGAGTAGTAAAGGATATAAATTAGATTGTAAATAATAATTTTATAAAATTTTGAAAAAATATTGATGTAATAAATGTGTTAATTTATAATATAAAAAATGGTTATTGATTCAAATACTTTTAAGGAAAAATTTAGAAAATTCTTTGATTTATTAGAGAAAGCAAGTTTAAAAATAACTCCTTTTACATTATCTTTATATCCTATATTAATAAATAAATTAACGAATATATCATTAGATCCGAAATTAGAACAATTTTTAATAAGTTTTTTTGGAAGTGGTTTGGTTACTTTAATTGATGACTATTTTATAAAAAATAAATCTAATAAAGAATTAAGAAATAAACTAATTGAAATTGTAAAAGAAATTGAAAATATTGCAAATCAAAATATAAAATTTAATGAAGAAATATTTAAATTAAACAAAGATATCTTAAAAGAAGAAATTATTATTCAATTAATGGAAGAATTAAATTTAGATGTAAATTCCCTTAAGGATCAAATTAAAGAAAAACTTGATGACATTCAAGATGAATTAAGAGTTTTAACTGATATAGAACTGCCAAAAATAGAGAAATTTTTAGAAAAAGATAATGAATTATACAATGAACCAAAATTGTTTAGAAAACAAGGTCCTTTATGGATTGATTTTAATAGTGGTTATGTTTATGAGCATCCAATAATTAATGAAATAATAAAAAAACTTGAAAATGAAAATTTAATAGTTATTAAAGGTAAACCTGCAAGTGGTAAAACAACAATATTAAAAAATATTGGATATGAATTGTCAAAAAAATACTGGGATGTTTATTATATAGATTTAAAAACATTTCAAAAACAAAGATTATTAGAAATAAACAAGTTGAAACATGGTTTAATTATAATAGATGATGCACATTTGGATATAGGCTTAATTGAGGATATATTTAATAATAAACCAAATATAAAATTACTTATTGGAACAAGGGATATAGACATTGAAAAAATAAGAGGCCCAACTGGTGGAGGTAAATTTTCAGAATATTTAAAAGATTCTATTGAAATTAAAGCAATTGATTATGCAGATAAAATAATTAATATTTTTGAAGAACATAAAAAAAATAAAAAGATATCAGATAAGATAAAGAATGAATTAACAAAAAACAACATCTGGATTCTTGCCTGGCAATTAGAAACTTTTGATAAATATGGAAATATAGGAGAGGAAAGCTTTTATGAAACAATTAGAAATCATATAACAACTATAAATAATGGTGAAACAGGTGAAAATATATTGATTCCTTTATCATTTTTCTATTCTTATGAAATACCTGTAAGAAGAGATTATTTAAAGAAACTATATAGAGGAAATATTTCAACTGATTCAGTTAACAAAGACATTGATCAATTAAAAAATTTAAATGAGATTAAAGATTTTCTTTCAGACAAAAAGGATTATTTAGCCTTGCATCATTCTGAAGTTGCAAAAATATTTTTTAATACTTTTAAATATTTTATAGATTTTGGAAGTGACATAAAGAATATTATAGAAAATAAATTAGATGATTATAAAATTGATAAAAATTTTAAATATAAATATGAACTCTATTTCTTAATTGACTATATAGAAAAATATCCAGATGAATTTAATAATTGGATTTTTTTAATTGAAGATTATTTACAAGATGAATTGATAAAAAATGAAAAATTTATAGAATCTATCCCAAAAATATTTGAAGAAATGACTTCTTTTACTTATTCAAACTTACATTTTTATAGAAAATTAAATCAATTACTAAAAAATAACTATTCAATAAAAGATAAAATCAACAGTGTTAATTATACTATTTTTGAAAAAAAGATAGAAAGATGGGATGATCTACTTGATATTTCAAGCTTCCTTGTAACACTTTATGATATTGGTTATTCAAAAATAAATAAAATTGATATAAAAATTTTTAAAGAAAAGATTGAAAAATGTACTTTCTCATTCGGTATCTCTTCTTTACTTGATATACTCAACTCTATAGGTTATTCAAGATTAAATGAAATTGAAAAAGAAATTTTTGAAGATAAAATAGAAAAATCTAATGATTCAATTGGAATTTCTTCAATTCTTAAAACACTCTATAAAATTAAATATTCTCATTTGAATGATATTGATTTATCTATTTTTGAGAAAAAAATAAGGCAGTGGAATAAGCCATATGATATTACTCGTCTTCTTGAAGTACTTCATGAAATTGGATATTCTGGGTTAAATAAAATCAATATAAGTGTTTTTGAAGAAAAAATAAAAAGAATGTCTTTCATTAATTATATAACCGATCTTATAGAAGTACTTCATAAAATTGGTTACCCAGAATTATATAATTTATTAAAAAAGTTTGACATAATATTTTTTGAGGAAAAGATAAGGTGGTGGAATAATCTATATGATATTGTTCGTCTTCTTGAAACACTTAAAGAAATTGGGTATTCTAAATTTGATGAATTGATAGGAAAAATTGATATTGGATTTTTTGAAAATTTAATTATTGAATTTTATAAAATATTGGACCTTGATGAAGATAAAAAAAAGAAAAATATAAAAAAATTAGAACAAATTTTAGTAGAATCAAATTATCCAGAGATTGATGAGTTAAGAGAAAGGTTAGTAGAGAAAAAATTATTGTTTGTTGAGGAAAATTAAATTATCTTTTCCTTATCAATTCTTCTTTTAATAAGTCGATGGAGTTTTTGAGGTCTTGAATGGCATCTTTGAGTTTGTCAAGTTTTCCATTTGTTCTAATTAGAAGAAAAGAGGCTACTACGATTGGGAAACCTAGTTGAGAAATATATTGAATAAGTTTATCAATGTTAATCTCCAATTAAATTTTCACCTCCATAATAAAACATAAAAAAATTCAATAAAATGAGACAAAGGTGTCAGGCACCAAAGTCTCATCTTTAACTCCAACCTGCTGTGATGAGTGTTTTATTCTCTTTTCATATTCTTATTTCTAAATTTTTTAACACTATCACATACAGGTCAGAGTTTTATTCTCTGGCCTGCTATGGGTTTTATCTTATCATTAGCAGGCCAGACTGATTTCTATTCTATAGTAAAAGATTTATTCTATTGGTGGAATCTATTCTATTGGTGGAATCTATTCTATTGGTGGAATCTATTCTATTGGTGGAACTTTTTCTCTGGCCTGCTATGGGTTTGTCTTATCATTAGTAGGCCAGAGTGATTTCTATTCTATGGGAAAAATTTATTCTATGGGGGGAATCTATTCTATGGGTAAGTTTTATTCTATGGGTGGGATTAAATCTGTTCTTGTTGTT
The DNA here is from genome assembly GCA_012517755.1 of bacterium. Classification (GTDB taxonomy): domain Bacteria; phylum Caldisericota; class Caldisericia; order B22-G15; family B22-G15; genus JAAYUH01. Next base: position 3,381 of record JAAYUH010000180.1, read on the forward strand.
TGGATTATTCCACCATCAACAAGAGCAACTAATTCTCCATATCTTGTTAGAAACATATTTTGAGATATAACCCAGTTAGCAAAATTCTCAATATCTGTCTGAGTGATAGTATCTTTTGGATTATAGAACCTCATTATGTAGTTTCTTCCTTCTGTCTCTGTTGAAAAAGTTATATATATCTGTTTATCCAATGTCTTCACCTCCTTTTAGTTAGTTTTCAAAGTCCTTATCAATCGCTTCCTATTTCACCTATAAGTTTCCTATTTCACCTATAAAAATGTTAATATGGTGTTTGACACCAAATTAACATTTCTCAAGATTAACCAAACTGTTTCCTTATCATTCTGTAAGAGGTATAGATTGGATCTTTGACTAAATTAGAAACTTGAGAGACAAAATCCTCAACCTGAGTATCAGTTGCAGAAACCTTTAGATAGTTTTGAGTTTCACTTCTTGTGTCACCCTCTGTTCCAAAAAGGATTCTTATTGAATGTGCTTCATTGATTAATGGCATTTACTTCACCTCCT
>JAAYUH010000181.1 GCA_012517755.1 bacterium
AAAAATCCACCAAAAATTAAATAAAATTTTTAAATAAGTTGTATCTTACTTCCTTCATATCAAGGTAATTATTAATTATATACAATATATAATCATAATATTTTTCCTCATCTTTTGTAAAGATAAGCTCTCCTTCTTTAAATATATGATATAGAAAAGAAAATGGCATATCATTTAGAATAATTACATCAAATTCATATCCTTTTATCTTCTCTTCTAAAATTATAGAAAGATCAATAATATATTCTAATTTATTTACTCTTTTTAAAAAATCTTCATTTAAGTAAACACCTATATCTATATCCTCAAAAGGTAAATTGGATAAAAAACTTCCAAATATTTGAACAAATTCTATCTCCTTTTTTTGACTTAAATTCTTATAGATTTTATTTTTTATTATCTCTTTTTCAAACTTATTAATATTTTTTCTCATATTAACTTTTTTATCTCTTGCATAAATTTTTTAATATCTACTAAATTTTGTTTTAAAATTTTATATATTTCAGAATCATCCACTTTTGAATATAAATGTATCAAGAGATTTCTAAATTTTGTCATTTTAATTAAATTGATTGAAAGCTCTTTATCTATAATACCTTTTTCACCTAAAATTTTAAAACAATCTCCATAACTTTCAGGTATTTTATTGAACATCTTAATCACTATATGGCTACATATGTTCATACATGCTTCCATAATATTTATTAATCTGAATTTTGTAGCATCAACCACATTTCTATCATTAAGAAATTTATCCATTTCTAAATCTTTATAATTTTCTAATAAATCTAAAAAACTATTTATTTCTTCAATTTTTTTAATTATTAAATCTTTATTTATCATAGTTAAATTTTAACATATTTGAGTTTTATCATATAATTCATTTGTGAAAAGTTTTGGGTTTCAATGGCACATAACGGATTTTTGTAATTTAAGATGTAAGCATTGTTATCAGGTAAAATTTGATAAGAGTTCTGATCTTCCTTTAGAGAAAATAAATTTCTTATGTTATAATTTTTTTTATGAATAGACTCTTCAATTTAAATAAAAAAGAAAAAGATAAAATAATTGATGAAATAAAATCCATTCTAATAATAGATGATAATATAGAATTTTCTTATATTTTTGGCTCTTTTATTCAAGACAATTTTTTCAGAGACATAGATATTGGGATTTATCTTAAAAATATTAATGAAAATGAAGTTTTTAATTATGAATTTAAAATTTCAAATGAAATAAGTTTAAAATGTAAAATTGATATTGAATTAATAGATGTTAGAGTTTTAAATTTTGCACCTTTTCCATTTTTATTAAATGTATTTAAAGATGGCATTTTACTTTTTACAAAAGATGAAGAATTTCTTACAGATTTGATAGAAGAAACTTCTTTATATGCAGTATCTAATGAACATATATCATATCAATCTTTAAAGGAGTTATTAGATATATGAACTTGGATTTCGAAAAGATAAAAAAGGGAGTTTCAGAAATAGAAGAATCAATAAATGAGATAAATAAAATAGTTTCTATAAATGAATATGAATTTTGGAAAGATAAAAGGAACATTACTTCAGTAAAATATTATCTTTTAGAAGCTATCGAAGCAGTAGGTGGAATATGTGTTCATATAGTAGCAAAAAAGTTTGGTAAAGGAGTTAATTCATTGAGTGAATGTATCAATATATTAGAAGAGGAAGAAATTTTAAATAAAGAGTTAAGTTCAAGATTGAAAAAGATGATAAAATTTAGAAATAAATTGATTCATAAATATTGGGACATAGATGATAAATTGGTTTATGAATATGCAAAAAATGAGACAGATGATTTCACTAATTTTATTAAAGAAATAAAAAAATTTCTAATATAATTCATTCGTGAAAAGTTTTGGATTTCAATGGCATATAACAGATTATTGTAATTTAAGATGTAGGCATTGTTATCAAACAAAATTTGATAAGAGTTCTGATCTTCCTTTAGAGAAAATAGAATTTATTGTTGATAAGATAAGTGAAACCTTAAAAGATAAAAAAATTTCAGTAAATATAACTGGGGGAGAACCCTTTTTAAGAGAAGACATTTTTGATATTCTTTTTTATATAGAAAAGAAAAATAATTTTAAAGAAATAAATATCATAACCAATGGGACAATTTTAAATGAAGAAAATATAAAAATATTAGATAAAATTAAAAAATTTAAATATTTAAAACTTTCTGTTGAATCTTATAATAAAGAGAAAAATGATTTTATAAGAGGTAAGGGAAATTTAGAAAAAGTTATAGATAATATAAAACTATTCAAAGGCTTATCAAATAAAAAAGTTATAATTATGATAACTTTGTCTATGTTAAATTATAAAGATTTAATATCTTTTTTTGAATTTTCAAAAAATCTAAAAGTTGAGGGTGTTATACTTGAAAGGTTTGTTCCTCTTGGCAGAGGGGAAGGGATGTTTGATAGTTATTTAAGAAAAGATGAGTGGAAAGATGTTATTAGGCAAATCATATATTTTCTTGACTTAAATATTTCGCCAGAAGAACTCATCCAATATAAAGCATTTTGGATAGATTTAGAAAATAATAGATTAAAAGGTGCTTTATGTAATCTTGGAGATGAATCAATGGCTATAATGCCAGATGGAACTATATTTCCCTGTAGAAGGCTTCCAATTCTATATGGAAATATTTTAAAAGATGATTTAGAAGATATCTTAAAAAAATTGAAAGAATTAAAAGATAGTTTA
>JAAYUH010000182.1 GCA_012517755.1 bacterium
CCTATTTTATCAAAATCATCTGCCATTTTTTCTATTATCTTATCTATAAAAGTTGATTTACCAACACCAAGAGGACCAGTTATTCCTAAAACAAAGATATCTTTTTTTAAAGGGTATATCTCTTTTAATAAAGTAAATCCCTCTTTTTCACCATTTTCAATAAGTGAAATTGCCTTACCTATTATTAATCTATCCCCTTCTAATATCCCATCAATTAGTGACTTTTGATTTGAATTCATTATCTAAGAAATCAATTATCTCTTTAATACTTGAATCAGGAGTGAATATTTTTTTGAAGCCATAATTTTTTAAAATTTCAATATCTTCTTTTGGTATTATGCCTCCTCCAAAAAGAAGAACATTCTTACCCTTTTCTTTTAAAAGTTCACTTACTTTTTTAAAAAGATCAAGATGTGCACCAGAAAGACATGAAAGACCAACAACATCAACATCCTCTTCTATCGCCATTTTTACTATTTCTTCTGGAGTTCTTCTTATCCCAGTATATATTACTTCATACCCTGCCTCCATCAATGCTTTTGATATAACTTTGGCTCCTCTATCATGTCCATCAAGTCCTGGTTTTCCAATTAAAACTTTAATTTTTTTCATAAAAAACCTCCAGAAAAATTATATAAAAAATTAGGTAAATATAAAAATTTTTATTATAATTTTATTATGGAACTTATTCTAATTTTAGCAGGTAAAATATAAAATGGAATATATAACACTTTACAGGAAATATAGACCAAAGGATTTCAGTGAGATAAAAGGTCAAGAACACATAACAAAAATTTTAATCAACACATTAGAGAAAAATATGATTTCCCATGCATATCTTTTTTCAGGACCAAAAGGTACTGGCAAAACAACTGTTGCAAGGATTTTTGCAAAAGGTTTAAATTGTGATGAAGGTATAACATCAAAACCTTGTAACAAATGTAAAAACTGTTTAAGTATAAATGATGGAACAAATATTGATGTTATTGAAATAGATGGAGCATCTAATAGAGGAATAGATGAGGTTAGAAGTCTAAAAGAGAGAGTGAGTTTATCACCAACTTTTGGAAGATATAGAGTTTTTATTATTGATGAATCACATATGCTTACACAAGAAGCCTTTAATGCACTTCTTAAAACTCTTGAAGAACCACCTCAAAAAACTGTGATAATTCTTGCGACAACAGATCCACAAAAATTACCTTTAACAATAATATCAAGATGTATAAGATTCAACTTCAAAAGAATTGGTATAAACGATCTTGTTGATATGGGAAGAACAATAGCAAAAAATGAGAAAATATCTGTTGATGAAGAGGTTTTATATAAAATTGCTGAAGCATCAGATGGCTCTCTCAGAGATTTTATCTCTCTTTTCGAACAACTGATTCTTTTTTCAGGAGAAAAAATTGATATAGAAAATCTTTTATCTCTATTTGGTGAAAGTGAAGATGAAGTCTATAAAGATTTCTTTATTGGAATTCAGAATGGAGAAGATGCAAAAATACTCTCTATGATAGGTGAATTAATAAATTCAGGAAAAGAGGTTCAGGAGATATTAAGAGGGATAATTGGATATGGTAGAAAGATATTATTCAAAAAAATTTTTGAAGAAGAGATAGATTCAGAAGTTAAATCATTGAAAAAGGATTTTATCATTGATGTTATTGATAATTTGATTGAGCTCTTCTCAGAATTAAGATACTCTAATTTTCCAAGATTTATGTTTGAAATAAGAGTTCTTAAATTGATTCTTAAATATTCAAAAACTAAACCATTGATTGTTGAAGAAGAAAAACCGCAAAAAGTAATTGAGGAAGAAAAAAAGGCTCCTCATCTAATAAAAGAGAGATCTTTTATTTGGGATGATTTTCTTTTGAATCTTAAAAATAAGAATAGGGCAATCTATTCAATAATGAGATTTGGAAAGTTCATTGAAATAAAAGAGGATAAAATTTATGTTCAATTTCCATACTCATCAAAATTCCAAAAAGAGATGGCTGATGAAAAAAAGGATTTTTTAAGAAATTTTCTTTCAGAGCTTGGATATAAAAATTATGATTTTGATTTTTCTATACAAAGCGAAGAGGATTATTTAAAAGAGAGAGAAGAGATTGAAAAATCAGAAGAAGTTACAACTCTTTTTAAATATTTTGATGGAAAGGTTGAGAAAATAGAAGAGAACATTGAAGATACAGAAGATGAGAAAAAAAATTAAGAGGAGATACCTAAATACCGCCAGTTGGGTTATGGGTATTTCTTTAAAGGCGGAGTAAAAAATAGCCCAGCTCTACCCTAAATTCAGGGTGGAAGAAAAGGATGGTGATGGATAGAAGAATAGTTCCATCAAAAGAAAAAAATGTTGATGTGATGGTTTTGAAAAAGATAAAGGATTTAATAAATAAGGACAATGATTTAAAAAATGAAAATATAAATTTTACAGTTTCGAATAGAGAGATATTTATAAAAGGTGAAGTCACAAAAAAAGAGAACATTGAAAAGGTTGAAAAGATATTAAAATCCATAAAAAATATTAAAAAAATCAACAATAATTTAACACTGTCTATAAAAAGAATCACTGAAGATAATGATTTAGAAACAGTGGCTTATGATATTTTAAAAGAGAGAAACTTAAACAATATAAACATTAATGTAAAAAATGGAGTATTGAACATTTATGGAAAAACAGAAACTTTAAAAGAGAAAAGAGAGATAGAAAAAATTTTTAGTTCTTTAAATGTAAATAAAATAAACAATTTTATTAAAATTGTTCCGAATTTTTCTGTTAATGACTTTATACTTCAGAGTTTATCGATGGATAAATTGAAAAAAATGAATATTTTTCATCTAAGAACAAGAGTATTGAATAAAGTTTTATATCTAAAAGGAAATGTTGAGACAAAAGAGGTAAAAGAAAAAGCATATGAAATGGCATCAGATATTCCAGGTGTTGTTGATATAATAAATGGCATTGTAGCAAGAGATGAAAAAAGTATTGATGTTGAAATTGAAAATAAGATTTCTGAAATACTAAAAGATCCATCTTATCAAAATGATAGAATATCTTTTATTTCAATAGATGGAACAGTTTTTCTTGAAGGTGAGGCAACAAATCCAAATTCCCTATATTCTGTTGAAGAAAAAGTTGGGAAAATAAAAAATGTTAAAAAGGTTATAAATCAGATACTCGGGGTTATAAAATAGATAAGGAGAAAAAGAGATATTGATAGTAAGAGAAATTTTTGATGAAAAATTTAAAAAATATTTAAAAGATAAAACTCCTCTTTTTAATCTCAATATTCCAAAAAATAAAAAATATGGAGACATTTCAACAGATTTTTTGATATTAATAAAAGATGATAATTTAAGAGAAAAAATTTTAAATGAATTTAAAAGTGATAATTATTTTGAAGATGCAAATATCATAGAGCCAGGTTTTTTGAATTTAAAATTCTCAAAAGAATTTTACAGGTTTTTTTTCAAAAAATTATTAGATAATGAGGTAAATTATTTAAAAGATAGTTTAAAGAGTGAGAAAAAAATACAGGTTGAGTTTGTTTCTGCAAATCCAACAGGTCCATTAACTCTTGGTAATGGTAGAAATGCAGCAATTGGTGATTCTCTATCTAACACAATGAAATATCTTGGTATGAATGTTTTTAAAGAGTATTATTTGAATGATGCAGGGAAAAAGATAGATTTACTTACTTTATCAGTTCAATTAAGGATAAAAGAGTTGAAAGGAGAAAAAGTTGAATTTCCTGAAGATGGCTATAAAGGTAAATATGTTTATGAAGTTGCAAAAGAGATTTTAGAAAAAGAAGATGAAAAGATAATTAATAATGTTGAATATCTAAGAGAAGTGATATTAAAAATTTTGATATCTTCAATAGAAGAAGATTTAAAAGCTTTTGGTGTGAGTTTTGATAATTGGTTTTCTGAAAAAAAAATGAGGGAAAGAGGAGAAATTCACTTTGTTCTTGATTATCTTAAAAAAAGAAATTTCTCTTATGAAAAAGATGGGGCAATATGGTTTAAATCAAAAGA
>JAAYUH010000183.1 GCA_012517755.1 bacterium
AAAAAAAGAAATTAATTATAAATATATCAAAAAATCATCAGAAAAAGCTATAGGAGTTGATATCCTTGAAAAAGGAGAATAAATTATGAAAAAAGGAATAATAACAAAAGTTTCAGGCCCTCTTGTTGTTGCAAGAGGTCTTCCATTTGCAAAAATGTATGATGTTGTTCTTGTAGGAAAACTTGGACTTCTTGGTGAAATTATTCAAATAAAAGAAGATCTTTCGTTTATACAAGTATACGAAGAAACAAGCGGCGTTGGACCAGGCGAAGAAGTAGAATCAACCAACTCTCCTTTATCAGTTGAACTTGGACCAGGTTTGATTGGTTCAATTTTTGATGGAGTTCAAAGGCCTCTTGATATTATAAGTAGTAGCTTTGGTTCATATATTGTTAGAGGAGTAAAAGAAAATCCTATAAATAGAGATAAATATTGGGAATTTGAGCCTATCGTCAAAGAAGGAGATTTTGTATCTGAAGGAGATATTATAGGATTAGTTCAAGAGAGTGAAATTGTTAAACATAAAATTCTTGTTCCTGTTGGAGTTAAAGGGAAGATAAAAAAAATATTCAAAGGAGACAAGAGGGTTGAAGATGCAGTTGCAGTATTAGACAATGAAGGAAATGAAATAGAGATTAAAATGTTAACAAAATGGCCAGTAAGAATACCAAGACCTATAGTTAAAAAACTTCCACCAGATATTCCTCTAATTACCGGACAAAGAGTTGTTGATGGCTTTTTCCCTGTTGCAAAAGGTGGTACAGCTTGTATACCAGGACCATTTGGTTCAGGTAAAACAGTTACTCAACATCAATTAGCAAAATGGGCTGATGCGGATATCATTGTATATGTAGGATGTGGAGAAAGAGGAAATGAGATGACTGAAGTTTTAATTGAATTTCCAGAGTTAAAGGACCCGAAAACAGGTTATCCACTTATGAAAAGAACAATTTTAATTGCAAATACATCAAATATGCCTGTAGCAGCAAGAGAAGCTTCTGTTTTCACAGGTATTACACTTGCTGAATATTATAGAGATCAAGGTTATGATGTTGCATTAATGGCAGATTCAACTTCAAGATGGGCTGAAGCTATGAGAGAAATATCAGGAAGACTTGAAGAGATGCCAGGTGAAGAAGGATATCCTGCTTATCTTGCATCAAGAATTGCATCATTTTATGAAAGAAGTGGAAAGGTTGTAAATATTGGAAAAGAAGGTAGAATTTCAACTTTGAGCGTTATTGGTGCTGTTTCACCACCTGGAGGAGATTTATCAGATCCAGTTGTTCAATCAACCTTGAGAGTAACTAAAGTTTTTTGGGGTCTTGATGATGCTCTTGCTTCTGCAAGACATTTCCCTGCTATTAACTGGTTGACAAGTTATTCACTTTACACAGTTGATCTTGATAACTTTTATAAAAAAAATATAAATGAAGAGTTGCCAAAATTAAGAGAAATTGCAATGGAGTTATTAGAAAAAGAAGCAGAACTCGAAGAGATTGTAAGACTTGTTGGAATTGATGCACTTTCACCAAAAGATAGAATGATTCTTGAAGGAGCAAAATCTATAAGAGAAGATTTTCTACATCAAAATGCGTATCATGAAATTGATACTTATACCTCTTTAAATAAACAATATTTAATGTTAAAGGCTATAATAAAATTTTATGAAGAGGGAAACAAAGCTTTAGATGAGGGTATTGAACTTGATAAAATAATCAATCTTGATGTAAGAGTTGATATTGCAAGAGCTAAATACATAAGCGAGAGTGACCTTAAATATTTCGATGAACTTTTTGAAAAGATTGAAAGAGATTTTTCTTCATTAAAAGAGAAAAACAAGGAGGAAGTTAGATAAATGTCCAAAGAATACTTAACAACAAGTGAAATAGCAGGACCATTAATGGTAATACAGAATGTAAAAGATGTTAAATATAATGAACTTGTTGAAATAACTTTAAAAAGTGGAGAAAAAAGAAGAGGACAGGTTATGGTTGCTGAGGAAGATAAAGC
>JAAYUH010000184.1 GCA_012517755.1 bacterium
AAATGGAAAACCTTGTTGGTCAAGTAATTGTTGGGAGGGAAAAGTAACTATTGAGATTTCAAATACAACACCACTACCTGTAAAGGTTTATGCAAATGAAGGTATTGCACAGATTCTTTTCCTTGAAAGCGACGAAGAGTGCGAGGTAAGTTATAAAGATAAAAAAGGAAAATACGATAAACAAGATGGAATTGTTCTTCCACTTATTGATAAATAATCAATAATCCATATAAGAGTATGTCATTTTGGTGTCAAACACCATATTAACATATCAATCTTTTTGAAATTTTATTCTGTTTTCTTGTAAATTCAGTTTCGTCCAATTTTACAAACTCACCTTTTTCTATAATAATCTCTCCATTTATCATTGAAAAATCAACCTTTTTTACATCAAGAAAAACAGGAACTGTTATTAAATCGTTCAATCCACCAGATAATTCAATTTTATCTAAATCAAACATTATTAAATCAGCTGCTTTCCCTTCTTCTATCGAACCTATATAATCATCCATTCTTAAAACCTTTGCTCCACCAATGGTTGCGAATTTTAAAACATCTCTTGCAGTTATCTTATCGCTTCCATATTTTACTCTCTGTAATAAAAGTGCATTCCTTATCTCTTGAATAAAATTGCCAGTGTCATTACTTGAACTTCCATCAACTGCAAGGCCTATTCTTATCTTATCTTTTAACTCCACAACCCTTGCAATTCCAGACCCAAGCTTCATATTTGATGTGGGACAATGAGCCATTCCTATATCACCTCTCTTAAGTTTTTCAATATCTTCATCACTTAAATGAACCATATGAGCAAACCATACATTTGGATTTATCCAACCTATACTTTCCATATAATCAACTGGTCTTAAATTGAATTTTTCAAGACAAAAAATTTCTTCATCAACTGTCTCGGCAAGGTGTGTATGCAATAAAACATTATATTTTTTACTCAATTTTAAACTCCGAATCATTATGTTTTTTGTAACTGAAAATGGAGAACAGGGTGCTATTGCTATTCTTAACATTGAATATTTTTCAGGGTTATGATATTTTTCAATCATATCCTCTGTATGTTTTAATATTTCATCATCATTTTGGACCACACTATCTGGTGGTAATCCACCATCTTTTTTTGATAATGACATCGAACCTCTTGTTGGATGGAATCTTATTCCTGTTAATTTTGCTCCTTCTATTTGAGCATCAAAAATTTTTGTATTTCCATTTGGAACTAAATAGAGATGGTCAGTTGTTGTTGTTACTCCTGTTTTCATCATCTCCATTATCGCCACAATTGTTGAGATATACACAGCTTCTTCATCAATATATTTCCACTTCTCGTAAAGATAGGTAAGCCAATCAAAAAGTTTTAAATCATTTACCTCTTTTATATTTCTAAAAAGTGATTGATAGAAGTGGTGGTGAGTATTAACAAAGCCAGGTAGCATAAGTTTTCCTTTTCCATCAATAACTCTATCAAAATTACTATCTGGTTTGTTTTTACCAACATATCTAATAATATTATCTTCAACAACAACATATCCATTTCCAATCTCATATCCATCTTTATTCATTGTTCCAATCATTGTTACATCATCAAACAATATTTTCATCTTTTCCTCCATGTTATTTTGGTGTTTGACACCAAAATAACATTTTATTCTTCATAAAGTGGAATTATTTTTAGTAAATTATAATAATATTTTATATAGTCTGGATTATTCTGTAATTCTGTTTCAACTTTTAAATTTATTCTTGATAATTGAGTTTTTGAGATATTGAATAATTTACTTATTTCATCTAAACTAAATTTTCTGTCAGTAAGGTAATAAATTAATAAATTTCTTAATACTTTATTTTCAAACATTTTTTCACCAAAATTATTTATCAGGTTCAATATATATTTCTTATTTTCATCATTTTCAATTATATTATGTTCCTGTTTTTTGTATAAATTTAAGATTTCATTAATATATTCTTTATAATTATCTATTGAAATTGAAATTGAATTTAAAAATTCTTCTAAGTTTATTAAACTGTTATTTTTTTTCTTAATAATTGAACTATAACTACTCCATCTGTAATCTTCGGGATCAATAACAATATTTGCCTCAACTGGATTTAAGTGTATATATCTCGACACATTTAATAAATAATTTTCATCATTTATTAAATAGCTTTTAAACCTATGTATAAATAAATTACCTATCCTAAAATATTTAAGATTATAATATTTTGCATATTTTGTATTTATTACTTGTATAAAATTAGATAATGTTGGCTGTTTTATCTTTAATAACATATGATAGTGGGTTTTCATTAAACAATATGAAAATATATCTATTAAATATTTTTTACTTTCTACTTCTAAGATTTTCAGGAAATATATATAATCATTATCCTCTTTAAAAATTTCTATTTCACTAATACCTCTCGAAATTACATGATAAACTCCATTTTCAACAATTAATCTTGGTTTTCTTGGCATTCAATACCTCCATGTTATTTTGGTGTTTGACACCATATTAACATTTTTGAGAATGAAGGGCGAAGAAGACACGTTCGGGTGTTGCTGGAATATGCTTGATTCTTTTTCCTGTAGCATTAAAAATTGCATTTGTTATTGCTGGTGCGATGGGAACCATTGTTGTTTCTCCAATACCTTTTGAACCATAAGGTCCTAACTCTTCAAAACTCTCTATTGGTATTGTTTCAATTTGATAAGGTGAATCCATTGAAGTAGGAATTAAATAAGTTGAAAAATTCTTCACAAGAAATTCACCATTTTTTATTATCACATCTTCCATCAATGCATATCCCATCCCCATAACAATTCCACCTTCAGATTGGCCTTCAAAACCAATTTTATTTACAACCCTGCCACCGTCTATCAAATTAACTGCTTTTATTAAATTTGTTTTTCCTGTTAAAATATTAACCTCAACAAGTGCAATAGCGCCAGAAAAACTAAAAATATAATGAGGTAATCCAAAAGCACCAGGTATTTTTGTTTTTGAGGTTGGAAAATTAAAGTGACCCTCAGTTTTTGGCAGTTTCCTTTTCTCATATAAAATTTCTGCTAAATCTTCATAAGTTGTAATTTTTTCATCATTTAAATTTTTGAATATTCCATCCTCAATTTTAATTTCATCTGTGGGTATATTAAAAATTTCATTAACCTCTTTTTTTAAAATATCAATCATTTTTTTAGAAGATATCTCTATTGCTCTTCCACTTCTATATGTTGCTCCTGAAGCTGTTGTTGTTCCACAATCAGGAGTTAAAAATGTGTCACCTGTAATGATAAAAACTTTATCCTCATCAGAAATTTTTAAAGCTTCAAGAGCAATTAATTTTAAAGTTGTTTTCATCTGTTGTCCAATTTCAACACTTCCAGAGTAAACATTAAATCCTCCATCTCTTCTCATCTCTATCCAGCAGGCACCATAATCTGGAAGACCAACACCAAGGCCAGTTCCCTGATAAGAGATTGCTATTCCAACTCCATATTTTTTGTATTTACTACTATCTATTTTAATTTTTTCTCTATCTTTATATAAAGGATGTTTTTCAATTTCATCAAGAATTTTCTTTAATCCAATACTTGTTTCTATTCTACTTCCTATTCCGGTTTCGTCACCTTTTTCTAAAATATTTTTTCTTCTTAATTCTATTGGATCTAAGTTCAATTTTTCTGCAATTTCATCCATCTGTGATTCCATAGCAAAAGTCACTTGATTAACTCCAAAACCCCTGAATGCACCAGAAACCCCATTGTTTGTATAAATACAAAAACCTTCAACATGAGTGTTTGGAACTCTATATGGACCACAGGAGTGTTCAACTGCAAGATTAACTATTGGTCCACCAAGAGATGCATAGGCTCCAGTATCAGCATATATATATACTTCATTTGCCGTTAGAGTTCCATCTTTTTTCACTCCGGTTTTATATCTTAAAATCATTGGATGTTTTTTCCATGAAAAAACCAAAGACTCATCTCTTGTTATTTCCATTTTTACTGCTCGTTTTGTATGATATGCAAGAAGAGCAAGATGTATCTGAGTTGTTATTTCATCTTTACCACCAAATCCTCCTCCTATTGGTTCATTAATAACCCTAACCTTTCTTGGATCAAAAGCAAGTACTCTTGCGATTTGAATTTGATCTCTGAATGGATATTGTCCGCCACAAAAAACTGTAATCATATCTTCACTCTCATCATAATACGCAAATCCACTTTCAGTTTCTAAATATGCATGTTCCTGTCTACCTGTTTTATATTCATTTTCAATAATTAAGTCAGATTCTTTAAAACCTTTTTCAATATCTCCCTTATTAATAACTGTATGAAGATGAATATTTCCATTATCGTGAACTTTTGGTGAATCCTTTTCCATTGCCTTAAGAGGATCTTCAACAACAGGTAAGGGTTCATATTCAACTTCTATTAAATCTATAGCTTTATCTAAAAGTTCTTTTGTCTCACAAGCAACAAGAGCGATAGCATCTCCTGTATATCTAACCTTGTCATAACATAAGACTGGTTGATCCTGAATTGCTATACCAAAACCATTTAAGCCTGGAATATCTTTATAGGTTAAAACAGCGATAACCCCATTAAGTTCCAAAGCCTTAGAAACATCTATTTTTTTAATTAAAGCATGAGGATATTTGCTTCTTAAAACTTTTCCCCATATTATATTTTCAGTATATTGATCTGAAGGGTATTTTATTTTTCCTGTTACTTTTTCTTTTGAAAGGAGCTGTGTAACTTTTTTCCCAATCCATTTTTCTTTCTCTATTTTTTCTACCTTTTTTTCAATTTTTATATTCATATTTAACCTCTCATATCTAATAAATAGTTCAATGATTCAAAAACAAGATATTTACTAACTTCAGTCCTATATTCTCTACTACCTCTAACATCTGTAATAGGATTAATATCTTTTTCTACTTCATTACAAATTTTTAGAATTTCCTCTCTTTTATAGGTATTCAAATTTTTTATTCTATCTTCAACTTTTTTTGCTCTTACAACAGTTGGAGATACAGAACCAAGAGAAATTTTTATATCATCAATTTTTCCATTCACTTTTTTTATTTTTATGCAACTCGATGCTATTGCTATTGTTAAGGCATTTCTCTGACCGAGTTTATTAAAAAATCCAGATTCATTCTTTTTCCATTTCTTTACAATTATTTTAGTTAAGATCTCATCCTCTTTTAAAATAGTTTTACCAGGACCTTTA
>JAAYUH010000185.1 GCA_012517755.1 bacterium
GATTAATTGAAGTATAGGAAATAATAAATAAATTACCCATATTGCAAAAAATTGAGGAATGCCTACATATATCAATGAAAAAACAACATAAAATAGTCGATAAGAAATCTCTTTTATTGAATGGATAAAGGAATCAAAATCTTTTATTGAATGGATAAAGGAATCAAAAAATTCAGAAATTAATTTTGGTAGTATATTTTCTGATTTCATATAAGTATCTCTTGATTGATAACTAATTTCAAAAATACGAGGAGTAGAAATTAAATTTATTAAAACAATTATAAATAGAATCCATAATATTATTTTTTATAATTTATTTTCATATAGAGTCCTCCTTATTATATAAAAGAGAGAGGTTAATAAGCCTCTCTCTTAAATCTACTATTGATTATATGGTGGGAAATTTTTATTAAATTTATGGACAAACAGATGAACTATGACACCCACTTTCACAATAACTACATCCTCTCGGATCCTGTATAAAGTAACAACCATAAAGATATGGGTCTTTAAAGGTTCAGTTCTGGATTAATTCAAAATGTAAATGAGGTCCTTTACAATTACCCGTAGTATCTGATTGTGCAATATATTGACCAGCACTAA
This sequence comes from bacterium, assembly GCA_012517755.1. Lineage (GTDB taxonomy): Bacteria > Caldisericota > Caldisericia > B22-G15 > B22-G15 > JAAYUH01. Next base: position 604 of record JAAYUH010000185.1, read on the forward strand.
CATAGTAGGGTGGATTTAATGGAGGAACACTATTTTGAGCAAGGTGAGCATATCTAATTTCCCATGAAGAATCTACCTGTTTTTGTATTTTAACTCTATTTCCATAAGGACCGTAATCACCATATTTACCATTTTCTACTGACTGTATACACTCATTCATATAACCACTAAATCCAGAGTAAAGATTGACAAAGTAACAAGAAAAATCAGTTCCTTTATGTTCGTTGTAACTACAAGATCCATTTCTATAATCTTTAAAATGAGGAGTTTCATCAACTGGATCATTATCAAAATAATACCCAGGGACACTATGAAAATTACACCAATAGAATGGGTTATATACAAATCCTCCTGAACCACCATTTACTGATACTCTTGCATATTTAGTTGATAAGACAGCTCCTCCCGGAGTTCCACTTGATTCAATCTTAAAATAGAATTGACCATTTGCAACTATACTTCCACTATCTGATTTTCCATCCCAAGTAATGGTTTGTTCATTAGAATTAGATATATATAAATTAGTATAAAAAGTTTTTCTTTCTTGTTCTTTATCAAAATTTACAATATATGCACTAACATATTTTGGAGGAGCTGTTATTATATATTTTATAAAATAATTATCTTGATTTGTTGGATTAAAAACTTGTGCTTCATCAGGACACTTAAATTTTTCATCAGTAATTTCTACAATACCCATTACACTATTCATTAAAATAAATATTGAAATTATCAATATAATCATCAATAAAATTATCTTTTTCATTTCTCACCTCTTTATGGTGCAAAATAGATTGGTAGTTTGATATCTTCTGGTAAAACTATTGGATTTGACCCATCAAGATTAATAATAACAAGCCTTCCCTCTCTATTTTCATAGATTATTCTTCCATCTGGTGTAAATCTTGTATAATAACCATCTACTAAATTCTCAACAAGAGTTTTTGGTTCATCCCATTCCTTTATACTATTATAAATAACTATTTGTAAATTCTGCCATGATACATTAAAATCTGGATTAAATGGGTCATTACTTTTTCTTTTTTGTTCAGGTATGAGTACATATACTTTGTTATTTTTTATTAAAACATCATCTGTTGAACCAGAATAACCTGGACCAAAAAATTCACATTTTCCTTCTAAATTTAATATATGAAATCCAGTTGACTCACTTCTTAATACCTCTCCCTTTTTTGGATCATATATGAATGGTTGAGCAATATTAACAAGTATATTATCATCATCATACCATCCCCAAACATTAAAAACATTGTAGATATCTTCACCTAAAATCTTAAATTCATTCTGTTCTAAAAGATATAACCCAACACCTTGAGTTTCCCACAAATCTCCTCCTTTATAATCTTTTGGAAAAGTTGAGAATGCTATTTTTTTTCCATCAAAAGACCAGAAGATAAAAGGTTCACCTGTTCTCTTTCCCCAAAGAATATTTCCTGCAATAACTATGTTATCTTGGATTACCTGTCTTTTATTTGTTCCATCAAGATTAACAAGCCATAAACCATGTGTATGAGTTACATATACAATTAAATCCTCTTTTGGAGATCTTACTGCAACAATTACATTTTTATCCAATACTATTGGAAGTTTTTCTCCAGTTTCTTTATTTATTCTATAAAGATTCCATCCAGATGAAAAAAATATAGGAGTAGGACCATGTTGTACTTCTCTTTTTCCTTCTGAAACAATTATCCATTTACCATCAATTGATTCTCCAAAGGTAACCTCTGCTTCTGGATTACCAGGAATAGAGGAGAGACTATTTGATTTTAAATCAAGTAATTTTGCCTCATAACCTACTGCAATAGGAAAGATGGTTTTTGTTTCTATATTTTCTTTTTCAAGATCTTCTTTATCACCTATATTATTCTGTTCTTCTCTCTTATTTATATTTTGATTCCATATCAAATATGAGAGAACCCCTATTAACCCTAAAATCAATAAAGTTACTAAAATCTTTTTTATTTTTTCCTCCTATTGAATTTTGCTCTTAGTTTCTTATTAATCTTCTATCTAACCTTCTTTTGAGAATTTTTATCTTTATTCCTTTTTATCAAAAATTTTTATTTATTCCTCTATAAATTAGATATAAAATTCCAAAAAAGTTTCATTTTTTATTCTTTTGCTCCATTTTCATTTTATTTCAATTCCCTCTTTATTTAAATGCTTTACCCTTTTTATTGTGGTAAACCTGAAGTATAACCCGATTAAAAGAAGTATCAATCCCTCATATGGAAATACAATAACTCTGTTTAAAATATTCACAATAAATCCTAATGGAGACAAAATAAATAAGGATAGATAATAGAAAAGAATTGGATAAAAATAGTAAATAATTGGATAAAAATAGTAAATAAGTTTTCTTTCATTTTTAATACTTTTATAAAAAGGTCTTAAAAATATTATTGAGCTTATTAGAGATGAA
>JAAYUH010000186.1 GCA_012517755.1 bacterium
ATAATGACTGGTCTAACACAAGAAAAGCTGTTCCAAGATATTTTTTTCCATCATCAAAAGAAAATCTTCAAGAATGGTTGAAATTGTTAAAAGAAAAATATAACATTAAAATACCCGACAACTTTCTCGATTCAAATGGTAATATTAATGCTGAATATACAAAAGGTAATATTGATAAATTCTTTAAGTTATTAGATGAATTTTATGAATCAATAATTCAAACATGGTTTAATTCAAACTTTTTCTAAAAATAAAAAAGGGGGAAAAATGAAAAAGCATATTTTTATTTTTATCTTTATTTTATCTATTTTTTATTTGTCATTAAATAATGATATAATAAAATATGAAAAAATTGGAGGAAATGCAGGGGCATCTTGTTCTTGCGGGTATGCTTATTCTGATAATTATTATTTGATAGGCCGTACTGATTCTATTTCTGGAGATATAAAAATAAAATTTAACGAATCTGGATTTTTATTTCCTGATTCATTTATTATGAAAGTTAATCAAAATGCTGGAATTTCATCACCTTTTATATTTGGGGGGAATGGAACTGATGTACTTTATGATTGTGTTAAATTTAATAATAAAATAATTTGTGTTGGTTATACATCATCAATGGATGGAGATATTAATCCTAAAGAAAATGCTAAAAATATAGGGACATATTCTTTACTTAATAAAAAGGATAGAAAGCAATTTTTTGATCTTAAACAGATTTATAAGGGCTGGCTTGTTGAATACGATATACTTAATAATAAGATTACAAAATCAATCTTATTTAATGAATTTTATTCTATTTATAATGTAATTAATAATTCACAAAAAAATTTAATTATTATTGGATGGCAACCAATTGATAAAGAAGAGAATGGTATTAAGAAAGATATAAATAACTATTATTTATTAGAACTAAATGAAAAATATAAGATTATAAATTATTATTTAATACCAAATGAAGTAGGTTTTGTAATGAATCTATTTGAAGCTAATGGTAAATACTATCTATTTTTTTATAAAGATATTATAGTTTTAGATAAAAATTTTAAGTTAGTAACTCAAAAAAAATATTCAGCTGATAAAGGAATAGGAGTTCTTAACTCATACTGGGATGAAAAAAACCAGCAATTTGTAGTTATCGGTGAGACAGAATCAACAAAAGTAGAAGGTTTTAATATTAAAAATAATGCAAAAGAATCTAAATATTTCAACATTATTTTAGATAAAAACCTGAATGCAAAGTCAGTTTCATATTTCAATATAAATAAACTTGTTAAATTAAATAAAATTGTGAAATATAAGGATAATTATCTTATAATAGGTAATTATCTTAAAAAATATTTCAAAAGTGCTGAAATGGAATACAGTGAACATGATATTATTTTAATTATGATGGATAAAAACGGAAAAATAATTAAATATGAAACATATGGTGGTTATGCAGATGATATAGGAAAGGATATTTTTATAAATAACAATAATACTATAACAATTATTGGAGGATGTGATTCTGAGACAAAAGATGATGTGCTTAATCAAACTAAGGAATATATTCCTTCAACAGAAGAGGGTGATTTATTATTTCATGATATTTTACTAATAACAATAAAAGCATGGTAAAGATTATTTTTAGTTATCTCATCTATTGTAAGATATGCATTTTAAAGATAGAAGTGTAGTTGTTTTCTCCCTATAAAATATTCAAGTTATTTCTTTTTTATTTCTTTTTTGTAATTCTTTATTTCAAACAAATTAAATTTTCTTGTATTTTAATTAAAATGTTCAATAATTTTTAATAAGATAGTATTTGTATAAAATATTTAAATGAATTAATCTTAACATTTAAAACCAGATAAACTAAGGAAAAAAAGAAAACCCACTAAATTAGTTTTATTGGGGTGGGTGGTCGGGG
>JAAYUH010000187.1 GCA_012517755.1 bacterium
ATAATATTAATATCTGTTATTCTTATCATTTACAACTTAATCACCTATTATAATTCTGATAAAATTGCTTTAATGTCTGTTGGTGCAAGACCAGCAAAAGAAGATGAATTTAAAGTTCTACACAATGTTGTTGAAGAAGTATCAATTGCAGCAGGAATACCAAAACCAAAAGTTTATGTTATGTATGAAAATCAACCAAATGCTTTTGCAACAGGAAGGAGCCCAAAAAATGCATCTATCTGTGTTACAACAGGTCTTCTACAGATGATGAATAGATCTGAACTTCAAGGTGTTGTTGCTCATGAAATGTCTCACATAAAAAATTATGATATCTTATTGATGACCGTAATCGCAATAGTTGTCGGTTTAATAGTCTTACTTAGAGATATTCTTTTAAGAGGTATGTGGTTTGGTGTAGGAAGAAAAGATAGAGATAGGAGTAACTCGAGCGCTATATTAATGATAATAGGATTAATCTTAGCAATAATTTCACCAATACTTGTTGCTTTGATTCGTGCTGCTATATCAAGACAGAGAGAATATCTTGCTGATGCTGATGGTGCTTATATTGTTAGAAATCCTTATGGACTTGTTTCTGCTTTAGAAAAAATTGGAGGATATAGTAAGCCAATGAAGGTTGCATCTGATGCAACTGCACATCTATTTATTTCAAGTCCTTTTATAGGTCAAAAATATTTTTCAACACATCCTCCTATAGAGGATAGAATTAAAAGATTAAAAAGTTTAGCATTTTAAGGAGGTATTATGAGGGATGAGTTAAGATGGATTATGGATGAAGCTAAAAAAAGGGGAGTTTCTTATAGTGATATCAGGCTGTTAGAGGATGAAATAGAAACAATAGACACTGAAAATGGAAATGTTCAAGGAATTGGGAAAACTTTCTCAAAAGGTTTTGGAATAAGAGTAATAGTAAATGGAGCTTGGGGTTTTTCATCTTCTTCAAAAGTTGATAAAAGTGAAATGGAAAAGGTTCTTGATGAAGCAATAAGTATTGCAAAGGCGTCAAGCAAGATAAAGAAAGAGGATGTTTTTTTATCAGAGATAGAAATTTATGAAGATGAATTTACACCAGAAATTCAAATAGATCCATTCAGTATTAGTTTAGATAAAAAATTAAATATTCTTTATGAAGCAGATAAAATTATGTCTAAATATAATCCAGTTAAAATAAGAAGAGGGAGTTTATTTTTTAATAAACAGAAAAAATATTTTGTTTCAACTGAAGGTTCTTTTATAGTTCAAGACAGAATTGTTTCTGGTGGTGGAATTGAAGCTTATGCTATAAGTGATAGTGGTGAAGTTCAAAAAAGAAGTTACCCAACATCATTTGGTGGAGATTATTCTGTTTCTGGATGGGAGTTTATTGAAAATCTAAAACTTGTTGAAAATAGTGATAGAGTTGCAAAACAAAGTGTTGAAATTTTATCAGCAAAACCCTGTCCCCAAGGAAATATGGATATTGTTATAAGCAGTAATCAGATGGCACTTCAAATTCATGAATCAATAGGGCACCCAACTGAACTTGATAGAGTTTTTGGAATGGAAGCATCCTTTGCAGGTACATCATTTTTGACTCCAGAAAAACTGAATAATTTTAAATTAGGATCAAAAATAATTAATATAACAGCAGATGCAACAATCCCACATGCATTAGGTGGTTTTGGATATGATGATGAAGGAGTGAAGGCTCAAAGGTTTTATCTTGTTAAAGATGGTGATTTTGTAGGTTATCAAACATCAAGAGAAACTGCTCATAAAGTTGGATTAAAACCAACTGGATCAATGAGAGCAGATGGTTGGAATAGAATCCCAATTATTAGAATGACCTCAATAAATTTAGAACCAGGAGATATGACATTTGAAGATTTAATTTCAGGTGTTAAAGATGGAATATATGTAGAAACTAATAAAAGCTGGTCAATTGATGACAAGAGATTGAATTTCCAATTTGGTTGTGAAATTGGATGGGAAATTAAAGATGGAAAGTTAGGAGATATGATAAAAAATCCAACATATACAGGAATAACTTATGAGTTCTGGAGATCCTGTGATGGTATTGGAAATAAAGATTTATGGCATGTTTGGGGTCTTCCAAATTGTGGAAAGGGAGAACCTCAACAAGTTATGCAGGTTTCACATGGAGCTGCACCTGCAAGATTCAGAAATATAAGAGTAGGGGTGACAAGATGAGAGGAAAAGATGAAATTTTAAATGTTTTAAAAAAGGGACTTGATTTTAGTAAAGGTGATGAAACGGAACTTCTCTATCTTGGGAGAGAGTCATCTTTAACAAGATATGCTAATTCATATATTCACCAGAATGTTAAAGAGAATAATTCTTTAATAAGAGTGAGAGTTATAAAAGATAAAAAAATAGGTTTTGTTGAAACAAATAATCTGACAATAGAAGGATTAAAAAAAGCTGTAGAAGATGCAGAAGAGATATTAAATTTTACAAAAGAGGATGAAGCTTTTGTAAAACTACCCGAAAAAGAAGAAGCAAAAGAGATAAAAACTTTCTTTGAAGAGAATTTAAAAGTAACACCAGAAGATATGGCTATAAAAGTTAAAAATGTTATTCAAAAAGCATCTCAAAAGTCTTTAGATGCTGCAGGTGCTTTATCTCTTGATTTAGAAGAATATGCTGTAGTTAACTCAAGGGGAATAGAAGCATATCAACCCTATTCATCAATAACATTAACAACCGTAATGATGGGTGATGATTCTTCAGGATATGCTGATAGATTCAGCATGAAATTCAATGATTTAAATGAAAATGAACTTGCAGATGAAGCAATTGAAAAAGCCTTAAGAGGTAAAAATCCTAAAGATTTTGAACCTGGAAAATATGAAGTTATTCTTTCTCCATATGTTGTTGAAGATATTTTATTTTTCTTTTCCTATTTAGGTTTTGGAGCAAAAAATTTCCATCAGGATATTAGTTTTATGAGTGGAAAACTCAATGAAAAAGTATTCAGTAAAGATGTAACTATCTGGGATGATGGACTTGATCCTGAAGGGGCACCAGTTGTTTTTGATTTTGAAGGAGTCCCTAAGAAAAAGGTCACTATTATTGAGAATGGAGTTGCAAAGGCTGTTGTTTACGATTCATATTATGCCAATAAATTTGGAAAAGAAAATACAGGCCACGCTCTTCCACAGCCAAACCCCGTTGGTCCATTTCCTTTTAATATATTTATGAAACAGGGGGAGAGTAGCATTAATGATATGATCAAAAATGTAAAAAGAGGAGTTTTTATAACAAGATTTCATTACACAAACCCACTTGATTATAAAAGAGTAATAATAACTGGAATGACAAGAGATGGAACATTTTTAATTGAAGATGGAAAAATAAGCTATCCTATTAAAAATTTAAGATTCACACAGAATATGGTTGAACTTATGAATAATGTGGTTGAGATTTCTAAAGAGAGAAAACTTCAGAAAGGTGAAGCTCATGTTAGTGTTGTTCCATATATAAGAGCAAGAGATTTCAACTTTACGGGTAAAACTGAATTCTAATTAAAAAAATTAAGAGAAGACTTTAAGCAGATTGAAATCTAAGAAGTTAGAGTAGGTTTTAAATCTGAAAGTTAGAGCAAACTAAAAATTTAGAGTAGGTTTTAAATATTAAATAGTTGGAGCAGATTTAAAAGATTAAAAAAGTTGGGTCGCATTAAATCAAAAAAAGTAAGAGGGTGCCTTAGGCACCCTCTTTTATATTGAATATAAAAGAAATTCTTGCGTAATAAAAATTTCGGTAAATATCATAAAGAGCAAATTTTATATTATATGGAGAGAGAGTTTCATTTTGTTATTATCAAAACTTTTGTTATTGCCGTATATGTTTTTCTCCCAAATTTAAAAACAATCTCATCTTTCTTTGAAACGGTTTCCTTGTTAAAGAAATCATCAATCTTCTGAAATACAAGGTCAAAATCTCTCTTTAACTCCCAACTCCGTTCAATATCTTTTTTATCTAAAAGGACAACAAATAAACGATTATCAGCACCAAATCTTTGAGCACCTTGATTCTCATACAACCAAACTGCCAACTTATAAGGATTCTTTATAGCATCAGTTGGATTATATTCATGCGGAAGATAGGTTATCTTTAAATCAAAAGGTTGTCTGTCAAAGAAAATATCAATTCCTTTTATATTTTTGATAGTAGGAATTACCTTTTTTATGAGTACTTATATGTTCTTCAATTAAAACAGTTGTCCAATGATTAAACCAAGTACAGATGACATAATTTGTCACATCATCATGAAGTTTTAACTTTACGTTGTTCAATAACTTTTCATATCGGACAATTTTCCTTATGTATTCGGTTTGTATTTTTTGGTCTAACTGTCCTTGAATTACACCCCAAGAAAAAGTTTTAACTTTCAAGAGTTCTTTCTTCAAATCTTCATCAGAAATGATTGTCCTGCGTTCTTGAATCTTTTTTAAGTATTTACTTTTAATAAATTCATCGATTACTTTTTCATTTGGATTTTCTTCTAATATTCTTTTAATAATCTCCACTGCTGTACCTATATTGTTAACATCTAAATTTTGAGACAATATTTTCAAATCAGATAAAGGAATGCAACTAAGTTTCAAATTTAAAACCTCCTTTTGGCTCAATAATGGCATGAATGTTTCCTCCTATTTTTTCTTAAAAAGCATAATATATTCATGTTTAAAAATATAAAATCCACCAACTAATGCTCTATATCGCCAAAGTTCTTTTTGGTTTCTTTTTCCTCTTGTTTCTTCAAAATTTTTTACAATTATACTTTTCAATAGATACTCTCTTTTTAAAACCTCTTGCATACAGTAAAATCCTAATGGTATCCATTCACCTTTAGAATATTTGTCTCCAATAACTAATGCAAAATATCGCTCTTTTTCTAAATATGGAGTTGTATTATCTATTACTTCACCAAACATCTTGAGAAATTCCTCTGTATTTTTAGCATTTGAAAGGTCTTCTTTGTCTTTTGAAAACTTGATTATATCATGATAAGGTGGATGCATAATAAGAAGTTGAGCTTGCTTTATTCCATATTTACCCAAAATTTGTTTTATATCTATTCTCCTACTATCCCCAATAATTATCTCATTAACTACATTGTCTTTGTTTTGTTCTTTTTCTATCAATTCTTTTGCTCTTTGTGCTACCTCAGGGTTTAATTCTATTTCAATTCCATTTCTACCTAATCTTCTACACTCAATCAAGGTTGTTCCGCTTCCAACAAAAGTATCTAAGACCCAGTCTCCTTTTTTCGTATATCTTAGCATCATCTGATGTGGAATTTGACGTATAAAGTTCCCCCAATACCAAGCAAGATGAGCACCTGATGTATCTCTTTTATCAAAGACCCATAAACTATCGGTTATTATCTCTTCGTATTCTTTCCATCTAAGAAGATTAATATCATTAATTTTGTTGGTCTTAACCTCTTGAATTCCATTTTCTAATCTTTTAAGATAATATTTTACCCTCTCAAGAGTTTGTGATTCCAATATTTGATTTAATTCAGAAGTTAGAACATCCCGCCTTAAGGAAATTGTATCTCCATTTATATCTATATTTAATATACCCACGTTATCTTTCTGATAATTGCTTATAATATCTTTTAATACAATTATTTTATTTTTAATAGTAGATAAGACATTTAAATTATCAATTTCTCTTAAAACTTGGATAAATCTTTCTTTGTTTAAAATAATTGAACCATAGGTAAGTGGTGAAGCTTCTAAATTTTCAAGTGGTAATTGATTGGAATCAATTTTTTTTCATATTCTTTAATCTTTTTTTCTCCTAAAAAATCAATATCATATAAGTTTGATATATATAAATTTATACTTATATGCATTTCCATTTTGATGTTATATATGAAATTAAATTTGTATATTCTTTCTAACTGACCTTTAATCATGTTCGACTCAAATTTAATTGTAACAAAATTAATAAAAGATAAATTTTTAAAAAAAATGAGACTTTGGTGTCAGGCACCTTTGTCTCATTTTTAATTTTTGAACTCTGTTTAAGATCTTTTTATACGGATTAGACCTGAAAAGGATTCTACTTTTACGCCAA
>JAAYUH010000188.1 GCA_012517755.1 bacterium
AATGTCACAATGAGAAATAATTTTAATTATCCTCATTATTGGAGGAGTTGTATCTTTACAATTTTTTCAAGGTAGAAAGTTAAATATAACTTTAATGAGATACTATATAAGAGGATTTGAAAATAATTTAAAACCAAAAGATCAATTATATACCTGGATAGGTGGATATGTTGGTTTTAAAGTTCAATATGAAATAGATGATGAGTTCATAAAACAGATAGAGATGTCTTTGACTCTACTTCCAAGACAAAGTTTATTGTATTTACCGATATCTTTAATTACAAGAAGACATGATAGATTGTATGTAATAATAAGATTGAAGCAGAAATTGGGTTATGATGCTCATATAATCAAAACAAATTTTTATTTTCCTGGACCTCCATTAGAAGACATAAATACATATAAAAAAGAGATTGTAAACTATGATAATAATAAATTTTATATTTTTTATAAAAATAAAGATGATATAGGAGCTCTTGAAAAATTAGTAAAAAGAACAATGGATTTTAAAAAAATAAAACATATTGGATATACAAGAGAAACAAATGTATTGTTTTTACTTTTAAAACCAGATCCAAATAAAACTCCAACAGATTTAAAAAAAATTGTAAATAATTTACAAGCAATTGTAAATTATTATTAATTCAAAATAATTTTTGTTATAATTTAACTTAATGACAGGAGGTAATATATGAATGACTATAGTTATATTGGTAAGAATGTAAAAAGGCCTGATGCAGTAAATAAAGTTATTGGTAAGGCAGTTTTTCTTGATGATATCAAAATTCCAAATATGTTATATGCAGAAATTTTAACTCCTCCTTATGCTCATGCTAAGATTTTATCTATTGATACTTTAGAAGCAGAAAAAATGGAAGGAGTTGTAAAAGTTGTTACTGGAAAAAATTGTAAATTTACATATGGTGATTGTATAAAAGATAGATATCCTATGGCTGTGGATAAGGTTAGATATATAGGAGAACCTGTTGCTGCAGTTATAGCTGATACACCTCATAATGCAAAACAAGCAGTAAAAAAGATAAAAGTGGAATATGAAAATTTACCTGTTTATATAGACGCACTCGATTCAATAAAAGATGACGCAGTTTTGATTCATGAAAAAAATGGAGAATATTGGCATTTACCGTCATACAAACCAATACCAAATACAAATATTGCAAATTATTATGTTTTAAAAAAAGGAAATTTTGAAGAAGCTTTAAAAGAGGCAGAGGTTGTTGTTGAAGGTGAATTTAATACCAAATTTGGTTCATCAAGTGCAATAGAACCTCATGGAACCATTGCCTGGTTTCATGAAGATAATACAATTGAAATATGGTCTTCTTCAATTTGTCCAGCAATAATACAGGATGATATTGCAAGAACATATGGAGTCCCTGCAAGTAATGTGAGAGTTCATATTCCAGAAATTGGTGGATGTTTTGGATATAAATCTGATGTCACAATAGAACAGACAGTTGCTTATATTGCAAGTCATATGAAAGGATATCCAGTAAAATGGGTTGCAAGTAGAAAAGAAGATTTTACAAGTTCACTTATTGGACATGGTGCAAGAATAAAGATGAAAATAGGTGCAAAAAAAGATGGCCAATTAGTGTTTATTCAATCAAAGGTTTATCATTCAACAGGTGCATACGCAGATACTGGTGTCAATATAACTATGGCAGCTACACATACAGTAGGTGTTTATGAATTTCCATATGCTTTTTGTGAAGGATATACAGTTTATACAAACACTCCTCCTGTTGGAGCATTTAGAGGTTATGGATATCAATATGCACATTTAGCAGTTGAAAGACTTATGGATATTTTGGCAAGAAAATTAGGAATGGATAAATTTGAACTGAGAGAGAAAAATTATCTTAAAAAAGATAAAAAATTTGGGACTGGTGAAGTTGTAAATGAAGATTATGGAGATATAAAAAAATGTTCTGATGCAGTCAAAAATATAATTTTTGAAAAAGAGAAACCAAAAGAGGATGAAAATTATTTTTATGGAAGAGGTTTTGCGGCAGTAGTAAAAGCTCCAAAAGGTGCTTCAAATTCATCCAAAGGTTGTTATGTTAAATTTAACGGAGATGGAAGTGTATCAGTTAATATGGGTGGTGCAGAAGTTGGACAGGGTTTAAGAACAGTAATCCAACAAATTGCAGCAGAAACATTAAAAATTGATATAGAAAAAATTCATGTTTATACAGAAATTGATACTCAATATTCTCCATGGGAATGGCAAACAATTGGTTCTATGTTTACTGTTCAAGGTGGAAGAGCATTGATAAGAGCATGTGAAAAAGCAATTGATAAACTTTTAGAAAATGCTTCACTTGCTCTTAGAGTTGATAAAGATATGCTTGAGTATGATGGCGAAAAAATATTTTTGAAACATAATCCAAATACATTTGTAAAAGTTGTTGATCTTGTTAGAGGTTATATGCATGAAGATGGAGTAACTGTTGGGGAAGTTGTTCAAGCAACCAGTGATGCAAGACTTCCAAGATATTCAAATCCCGATCCAGAAACAGGAATGGGAAATCTTGGAGTTTCTTATACCTTTGGTGCTCAAGGTTGTGAAATAAGGATAGATAAAAAAACTGGAGAGGTTATAATAGATAATTTTGCATCAGCATTTGATATTGGAAAGGTTATAAATCCTCTTCAATTAAGAGGTCAAATTGTTGGTGGTGTAATGATTGGTATTGGTGGAACTCTATATGAAGAACTGAAATTTGATAAAGATGGAAGGTTAATTAACCCACATTTTTCAAGTTATAGATTTCCAACAATAAAAGAAATGCCAAAAAAATATGAAGTTGTTTTTATTGAAACACCTGAATCAATTGGTCCTTATGGTGCAAGAGGTATTGGTGAACATCCTGTACTTGGAGTTGCTCCAGCAATTTTAAATGCCATATACGATGCAATTGGGGTAGATTTATATGAAGTACCTATATCAAAAGA
>JAAYUH010000189.1 GCA_012517755.1 bacterium
AAATTTTGTTATTATATCATATGTTTTTAATCCAGCATTAGAAGCAGAGGTTCCTGGATAAACTGATACAACAAGAACGCCCTTGTTCGTTGGTAAATTATTTCTTTTTGCAATATCATCTGTAATAGAGACACCGCTTATTCCTAAGAATGGCCATACAACCTTTCCAAAAAGTTTTATATCACTTATAACTTTAATAATTGTGCTTGAAGAGATAGCAAATCCAATCCCTTGGGCAGATTGTTGAATTGCAGTATTCATTCCAATTACATCACCAGTTAAAGTTAGAAGGGGTCCGCCTGAATTACCTGGATTTATGGCTGCATCTGTTTGAATAACTCCAACAAGCGTTGTTCCATCATCAAAAGTTAAACTTCTTTCAAGAGCAGAAATAACTCCTGTTGTAACAGTATGATCAAGACCATATGGATTTCCAATTGCTATAACTGATTGGCCAACTTTAAGAGTAGATGAATCACCAAAAGATAAATACGGAAGGTCTTTACCATCTATTTTAATCAATGCAATATCTGATGAAGGGTCAGTGCCAATAATAGTAGCATCATATTCACTACCATCACTTAGAGTTACTGTTATTTTTTTAGCACTAGAAACAACATGATTATTTGTAACAATTTCACCATCTGATGAAATTAAATATCCTGAGCCAAGACCTGATGTTTCATAAGAAAAAAACAAATCCGAAACAACCTGAGTAGTAGATATTCTAACAACAGCAGGACTAACTCTTTCAGCTACATCAATTATTTGAGATTGTTCTAATTCAATCACTTTGCTTATATTAACAATCTGTGTTTCATTATTATTTATATTTGTAGAGTAATAGGGTAGACTATTTTTTATGTAATTCGATGTTATTAAACTACCTATTCCTCCTCCTATCAAAGCACCGATTAATATCAAAGCAAAGAATTTTAAAAATTTTCTTTCCTTTTTAGGTTTTTGTTCAACTACTTTAAACTCTTTTAAATCTTCTTCTTTTTTCTGTTCTTCTTCAGTTTTTACCTCTTCTTTTTCATATTCTTCTTCAGCTTTTCCTTCCTCATCTTTTTCAAAATCTTCATTTCTTTCGAACTCTTCCATGATAACCTCCTATATAAATATATATAAAAATTTCATTAAAAAGTTACATTAATTTTTTAAAACTGAAATTTTAATCTATGAATTTTTCAGAAAATTTTGCTATGTCTTTTGTTCTACCTATAAAAACAAAAACATCTTCTGGTCTAAATGATTCTTCTGAAGATGGAGCAACTATAAAATCTTCATCTCTTTTGATACCAAGAACAATTATTTTATATTTATTACTTAAATCAAGTTCTCTCAAATTTTTACCAACAAATTCTTTTGGAACTTTTGCCTCTTCAAGATTGTACTCTGGAGATATCTCAATAAAATCAATTAAGGATGTAGAAGTTAATTGTATTGCAAGGGTTTCACCTCTTTCTTTTTCTGGATAGACAACAAGATCAGCCCCTATTTTTTCAAGTATTTTTCCATGAAGTTCATCAACTGCTTTAGCAACAACATATCTTATACCTAAATTTTTGACTAACATTGTAGCTAATATGTTATGTTCTTTATTATCTCCTATGGCAATTATTACTGTATCACAATTTTTTATACCAGCTTCATCTAAGGCAAGTTCATCTGTTGCATCAGCTTGAATTACATGCATAAGTTTATCCTTGACTCTTTCAACTATCTCTTTGTCACTATCAATTGCAAGTACAGGAAAGCCTCTCTTTTCTATATTTGTTGCAAGTGAAAGTCCAAATCTTCCAAGTCCAATTACTCCAAAAGTTTTCTTCATATATTTATCCTACCATAACTTTATCTTCAGGTAAATAAGTTCTTTGTGGTTTTTTAACAGAGATAGATGTTAATATTGATAAAATTCCAACTCTTCCTACAAACATTGTAAACATTATGATGATTTTACCAAATGGAGATAAATATGGAGTTATCCCAGTGGATAATCCAACTGTTCCAAAAGCTGAGGTTACTTCAAAAAGTATATTAATTAATCCGAATTTTTCAGTGATTGATAATAAAAAAGTTGATAAAAAAATTAAAAAGATTGAAGCTGTAAAAATTAAGTATGATTTTTTTACAGTAGAACTATCAACGCATCTATCATAAATTGTTACTCCTTCTCTTCCTTTAATTGTATTTTTTATATTCATCAATATTATTGCAAAAGTTGAGGTTTTAATACCTCCACCAGTTCCACCTGGTGATGCACCAATAAACATAAATAAAATCAGTAAAATTAGTGTACTTAAGTTTAAATATCCTATGTTAATTGTGTTAAAACCAGCTGTTCTTGGTGTAACTGCCTGAAAAATAGAGGTTAAGATTTTTTCTTTAATAGTTAGAGGTTTCAATGTAGATAAATTATTACTTTCAAATAGAAATATTAATACTGTTCCAGAAACAATTAAAATTGCTGTTACTGTTAATACAAGTTTGGTGTGAAGACTTAACTTTTTTGATTTATGAAAGTCTATAATTTCGCTTATCACCCCGAAACCTATACCACCAGTTATAATTAAAAGAATTACAGTGATATTTAATAAAATATTACCTCTATAAGCTGAAAAACTACTAAAATTCCCAAGTAAGTCAAACCCAGCGTTGCAAAATGCAGATACAGAATGAAATATACCATAGAATAGACCTGTTAAAATTCCATAATCTTTTACAAATACTGATGCAAGAATAACAGCACCAACTCCTTCAAAAATTAATACAATAAAAAGGATTCTTCTTGCAAGCTTAATGATTCCACCTACACTGAAAAAATTTATTGATTCTTTCAAAATTATTCTATCTAATAAAGGAATTTTTCTTCCTAAAAGTAAGGCGAGAAATGTAAATATTGTCATATAGCTCAAGCCACCAATTTGTATCAGGATTAATATTACTATTTGACCAAAAAAAGAGTAGTGTGTACCAGTATCAACAACAACAAGACCTGTCACACAGGTTGCTGAATTTGCTGTGAATAAAGCATCTATTGGATTTGTAAATTTACCACTTTTACTTGAAATTGGTAGAGACAGGAGAATTCCACCAATAATTATTATGAGTAAAAAAGTTAATATAATGAACCTTGCTGGTTCTTTTCTTATATTATTGAGTTTCATTAGGTTTTATGAGGCGATAAATATGATAGATGTTTATTATTAAAAAGACTATGGAAAGAATAAGAGAGAGAAAATCTTTTGATGAAATTGAAAAATAGATTAAATATATAAATAATACAGTTGATATCAAGTTGATAATTTTTGAAATGTTTATATAGATTTTTTGTTTAAAAGTTAATGAAACAAGTGAAAGTATTATTCCTGCAAGTAAGAAGTTAATTGAAGTATTTACATTAATCAATCTTAACCATAAGTTTGTGATTCCTCCGAGCGTATCTTTTGGAAGGAAGAATGTAATAAAAGGTAGTAATATAAGAAGTGTTGGTATTAACTTATTCTTCTTCTCGCTGTTTATTTCAACATATTTTTTTGTCAATTTTATTGTATAAACCATAAAAGAGAACATAACAACAAGGGTTATAAAAAGAACAAAATTCTTACTATAATTTTCAGATAATCCTGCAAATTTTAAAAATTTAGCTGTCCCTTCTTGAAATAGAGTTAAAGGGTCTTTATTTTTTATTAAACCATCTGTTTTTGCATAAATTATAAGTGAAAATGATGAGAAAATAGCAATTAAAGATAGTATCGTTGATGTTAAAAGACTTGTATTTAAAGAATCTCTTTCTCCCTTTATCTCCCTGCC
>JAAYUH010000190.1 GCA_012517755.1 bacterium
AAAAAGCATGACCTGTTAATATAGTGTGTGTATGAGTATCAACTTCAATTTTCATCTTTTTGCCTCCTCTATTGGAATAAATCCTTCACCAATAACCTCTCTTGCATCTCCAATTATAACAAATGCTTTAGGGTCTTCATTATGAATGATATCTTTAATTTCCGATAGTTCTCTTTGTCTTACAACACATATTAAAGCATTCCTTTCAATACCTGTATAAGAACCTACTACTTTTAACTCAGTTACTCCTCTTTCAAGTTCTTTAAATATTTTTAATTTAATCTCCTGAGCTTTATCAGAAATTACAAAAACTGTTTTGGTTGTTGAAAATCCTTCCTGTACATAATCAATAACTTTAGAAGATATAAATAAAGCTAACATTCCATATAAAGCATATTCAGGAGACTTGAAAACAATTGCTGCAAGTAAAACTATTGATGTATCGAGAATTAACATTGAAGTTCCAAAGGAAACTCCAATATATGTATAAATTAATTGACTTAAAAGATCAGTACCTCCTGTACTTCCCCAATATTTAAAAACTACTCCAACTCCTATTCCAACTAAAACTCCACCATAAATTGAAGCAAGAAGTGGATTATCAGTCATAGGTTTAAAAAAATATGAAAATAAATCAATAAATATTGAGGATGTTATTGTACCAAAAAGAGTTAAGGCAATATATTTAAAACCCCATCTTTTCCATGCAATTATAAATAGCGGTAAGTTTAAAATAAAATACATAATTCCAATAGGAAAGTTTGTTAGATGATATATGATTATAGATAAACCAGAAAAACCTCCTGGTGCAATTTTATTTGGGGAAAGAAATAATACAATGCCAAGCGCCTGAATAATAGTACCAACTGTTATACCAATTAACCTTTTAATTAATTTTTTAATTGTTATTTTCTCTTTTTTCATTTTTTATCCACCTTAAATAACTCCAGATAAAATCATCAATATTACCATCTATTACCTCTGAAACATTACCAACTTCAAAACCTGTTCTGTGATCTTTCACGAGTGTATATGGTTGAAAAACATAACTTCTTGCTTCATAACCCCAGGAGGGTTGGATATATCCTCCTTTTAATTCATAAAGTTTTTGTTCTTTTTCTAACCTTTTTATTTCGAGGAGTTTTGATTTTAATATCTTCATTGCTATCTCTTTATTTTTCAATTGAGATCTTTCGTTTTGACAGGATACTGTAATTCCTGTTGGAATGTGAACAATTCTAACTGCTGAATCAGTTTTATTTACATATTGACCACCATGTCCACTTGCCCTGAAAACATCTATTCTCAACTCATCTTCATCAATTAGAAATTTTTCTTCCTCTATTTCAGGTATAACTTCAACAAGCGTAAATGAAGTATGTCTTCTATGATTTGCATCAAAAGGTGAGATTCTAACAAGTCTATGAACTCCTCCTTCGCCTTTAAGAAGTCCGTAAGCAAATCTACCTTTTATAAAAATTGTAGCACTTTTTATACCAGCCTCATCTCCATAAGAAATATCAACAATCTCAACTTTATATTTTTTCTTTTCAGCCCATCTAAGGTACATTTCGAAGAGAATTTTTGTCCAATCCATTGCATCAACTCCACCTGCTCCTGATGATAGAGAAAGAATTGCATTATTTTGATCATACTCACCAGATAAAAAATATATTTTTTTAAATTCTTCTATATTTTCATTTAACTCTTTAATATTTTTATCTAACTCATCTCTTAAAGAGACATCATCTTCTTTATCAAGAAGTTCTAAAATTATTTCACTCTCACTTATTAATGAGCTAATTTTCTCTATTCTTTCTTTTTCTTCTTTTCTTCTATTCAGTTCAAAAAGAATTTTTTTTGATTCATCACTTTTCCAATCTACAATATTTTTTATTTTATCTTCTAACTCTTCAATCTTTTGATTTATTTTATCTATGTCATCTTCTGATGATAAATTACTAAACTCATCTTTTATTCTTTTTAAACTCTCTTCTCCTTCTTTCTTCTCTATTCTCTTTTCTTTCACTTTTAATCTCCACTCTGAATAAAAACTTTATCCAATCTTCTCTAATTGATTTTAGCATAGACTGGAATAATTCATAACCTTCAAGTTGATATGCAATTAAGGGTTCCTGTTGGCCATAGGCTCTTAATCCTATACCTTCTTTTAAATGATCCATATTATAAAGATGGTCTTTCCATTTATTGTCAAGAATTCTTAGAAGAAGGTATCTTTCAATTTCTCTTATTGGTTCCTCACCAAGAGATGCTCTTAAATCTTCATTATTTTTTGCAAGTTCTCTTAAATATGATTCTTTTTCTTCATATCTTTTTTTAGATATCTCAAATAAAATTTTTTTAATTTCGCCTTCTTTTATTTTTGCTAATTCATCTTTATTTATTAAAATTCCAGTGAGTTCAAGAAAGGATTTAGAGAGACCATCATAATCAGGTTCTTCAAGTGATTTTGATAGATAAATATCACAAATTTCATCAATTATTTCATTCAAGAAACTAAAAAAATCTTCTCTTAAGTTTGCTTTTTCAAGAATTCTTCTTCTTTCTTTGTAAATTATCTCTCTATGCTTGTTCAAAACATTATCATATTCAAGAAGATTTTTTCTTATTTCAAAATGATATGCTTCAACCTTTTTTTGAGCATTTTCAATTGTTCTTGATAGAAGTGGGTGTTCAAGTGGAGTATCGTCATCCATTCTGAAAAATTCCATAAGTTTTTTAATTGTATCACCACCAAAAATTCTTAATATTTCATCTTCAAGTGATAGATAAAATCTTGAACTACCTGGATCGCCTTGTCTTCCAGATCTTCCTCTTAATTGGTTATCAATTCTTCTTGCTTCATGTCTTTCAGTTCCAATTATATGTAAACCACCTAACTCAACAACACCAGAACCTAATACTATATCAACACCTCTTCCAGCCATATTTGTTGCAATAGTAACCATGCCTTTCTCTCCAGCGTGTTTTATTATCTCTGCTTCTTTTTCATGGTATTTTGCATTTAATACCTGATGAGGTATTCCTTCTCTTTTCAACATACTTGAAAGTAGTTCATTTTTTTCAATAGATCTTGTGCCAACAAGAACAGGTTGCCCTATTTTATAGCAATCTTTTATCCCTTCTACAATTTTTCTAAATTTAATCTTTTCAGTTCTATATACAACATCAGGATGATCTTTTCTTATCATTGGTTTATTTGTTGGAATTACTATAACAGGAAGACCATATATTTCTATAAATTCATCTTCTTCTGTTTTTGCTGTTCCTGTCATACCAGCAAGTTTTGAATACATTCTGAAATAGTTTTGGAATGTTATTGTAGCAAGTGTTTGACTTTCAGCCTTAACAGTTAAATTTTCTTTGGCTTCTATTGCTTGGTGTAAACCATCTGAATATCTTCTTCCAAACATTAATCTTCCAGTAAATTCATCAACAATTATAACTTCACCCTCTTTTACAATATAATCTACATCTTTTTTAAAGTGTATTAGAGCTCTTAATGCTTGTATTATATGACTTACAAGATCAACATTTTCACTTGCATAAAGATTTTCAACATTCATAAGCTTTTCAACTTTTTTAACTCCACTTTCTGTTAGAGCGACATTTTTTTCTTTTTCATCAGATGTAAAATCTTCATCTATTTTAAGCTGTCTTGCAACTTGTGCTGCTTTATAATAAATAGATGTACTTTTTTCACTTGGTCCAGAAATTATAAGAGGAGTTCTTGCTTCATCTATAAGTATCGAGTCAACTTCATCTACTATAGCATAATTTAGTTCTCTTTGTACAACTCCGTCAAGGTTTATTGCCATATTATCTCTTAAATAATCAAAACCAAATTCATTGTTTGTTCCATAGGTTATATCTGCAAGGTATGCCTCTTTTCTTGAACAGGGTATGAGTTTAACACTAAATTTTTCAGAGTCATCCCAATCTACGAGAAATGATGATTCATGTTGTATAACTCCAACACTTCTATTTAAAAATTTATATATTGGTCCCATCCATAAAGCATCTCTTTTTGCAAGATAATCATTTACAGTGATTAGGTGAACACCTTTTTTTGTAAGAGAGTTCAAATAAATTGGAAGAGTTGCAACAAGAGTTTTCCCTTCACCTGTTTTCATCTCTGCAATCTTTCCTTCATGAAGTACAACACCACCCATAAGTTGGACATCAAAGTGTCTCAATTTTATAGTTCTTTTTGATACTTCTCTTACAACTGCAAAAGATTCACAAAGAATATCTTCAAGAGTTTCT
>JAAYUH010000191.1 GCA_012517755.1 bacterium
ATGACATAGAGGATATGAAGGGTAAAATAGAAATACTGGATTCCCATTTTCACGGGAATGACAAATAAAAGGAACTGGATTCCCGCTTTCCCCGTTCTCCGTTTTCATGAGGAAAGGTTTCGCGGGGACGGGAATGACTAATAAAAGGAAATACTGGATTCCCGCTTTCGCGGGAATGACAAATAAAAGGAACTGGATTCCCGCTTTCGCGGGAATGACAATTGGGACGGGAATGACAATTGAGACAGGAATGACAATTGGGACGGGAATGACAATTGAGACGGGAATGACAATTTCAGCAATCCCGTTTTATAATATTTTCTATTTCAATAGATATTTTAATTTCTATTAATTTTATCTCATTTATATGTTGTAAAATCTATTTTATAAATATTTTCTATTTCAGGTATACATATTGAAAATTAGTAATGTTTTTTAATTAAATCATTTTCATAGCATCCATTATATTCTATCTGAATTGTTGAGTGGGAAATATTAAATTCATTATTAAGTAAATCCTCAACAGATTTTCTGATACAATCAGCCTTACTTACGGGAACATCATTTTGTAGTTTTATATGTCCTTCAAAAAGATAATTTTTCTCATCTATCTGCCAGATGTGAATGTGATGTAAATTTGAAATTCCCTCTATTTTTTCAACATCATTTTTCAGTTTATCCAAATCAATGCCTTTTTGTGTTTGTTCCATAAGTATCTTTATTGATTTTATAAAAATTTCTATTCCCTCTTTCAAGATATATAAAGTTATAAAAAGAGTTAGAACTGCATCTATCCAGTAAATTTTAAAAAGCATCATCAAGATTCCACCAATAACGACAGCAATTGATGATAGAGTATCCATCAATAGATGGAGGTAAGATGATTTTATATTCATGCTATCCTTAGAAAAGTTTTTTAGAAGAATAACAGATATACCATTTAGGAATAAACCAATAACTGCAATTATTAACATCAAATCTGTTTGTATAATTTGAGGATTTGTTAATCTTATTATTGATTCTCTTATTAAAACAATGGATACAATAAAAAGAAATATTGAATTAAAAAGAGATGCTATAATTTCTGCTCTTTTTCCTCCAAAGGTAAATTTATATGAACTCTCTCTTTTTGAAAATCTTATTGCTATTAAACTTATTACTATTGAAATAGTGTCTGATAAGTTATGAAATGAATCTGAGAGAAGTGATAAACTTCTTGAAAAAATTCCACCAAGAAGTTCTGAAGTAAAAATAAAGAAATTTAAAAATATAACTATAATTAAATTTTTTTCTCTTTTATCTTCAATATGTAAATGCATTATAAATAAATTATATAATTTTTTTAAATTTTTCTTTCATATTTCTCAATAAGATCAATAGATTCTAAAATATCATCAATATATAATTTCCAATCTCTTTTAGACATATATCAAATCTTTTAGTATATATTTAGCTCTGTTAGGTTTAATAGCATCTATTGTAACAAGGTCAACCTTTAAATCCAATATTTTTTCAAGATATTTTTCAAGATGAAAAAACAAAAAACTAACTTGTTCTTCAAATTCAACAAGAATATCAATATCGCTACTTTTATTTTCTTCACTTCTTGCATATGAACCAAATATTGCTATCTTTTTAACTTTATATTTCTCTTTTAATTCCTTTTTATGTTCCTTTAAAATCCTTTTAATATCATCAATATTTTTCATATTTAAATTATTCCAAAATTAGAAGTTTATGTCAATAATAGAATTTTTTAATATTATATTAATTTAAGGGTTAACAATCAATTATATTTATGTATTTATGAGATTTTTGCACCAGAATCTATATCTTTATCAACTGTCAATAGTACTAATTTTCCATCTTTATGTGCTGCAAGAAGCATTCCTTGAGATTCTATTCCTTTAAGTTTTTTTGGTTCAAGATTTTTTAGAACAACAATTTTTTTTCCAACAAGTTCCTCTTCTTTGTAATGTTCACCAATTCCTGCAACTATTGTTCTAATCTCTTCACCAATTTTTATCTTTATTTCAATAAGTTTAATAGAATCCTTGACCTTTTTTGCTTCAAGGACTTCAGCGATTTGAAAATCAAATTTTTTAAAATCATCAATTGTTACTAAATTAATTTCTTCTGATTTTATCTCTTTTTCTTTTTCAATAACTCTCGGAAATATTGGAGGTATTTTTCTTAATTTAAAATCTCCTCTCCATGGAAATATTTTCTCTTTAATTAGAGTTCCACCATTTTCCTCTTTTCCAAGAGCAAAAAAGAATTTATTACAAGATGATATAAGTATTGGTGATAAGAGATTTATAATTGTATAAATTCCATGACAAACAGTTGATAAAACCAAATCACACTCTTCTTTATTCTCTTTTATTAATCTCCATGGTGCTTTAGTGTCAATATATTTATTCAAAACATTTGCAAGTTGATTACAGGTTTCAGGTACATCAGATAATTTCAAATCATTATATAGATTTATAACCTTATCAAAACCATCATTAAAGATAGAATATATTTCAGGGTCAAAATTACCACTCAAATTTCCATCAAAATATGAAAGTCCCATATTCAAAGTTCTATTAAGAAGATTTCCAAGATCATTAGCAAGTTCAGAGTTATATCTTGTTATAAATGATGAATATGAAAAATTACCATCCTCTCCAAAAGTCATATCTCTTAATATATAGTATCTGAATACATCTACAACATAATCTTTATTAAGTTCAGATTTTGATAAGAACCATTCAACAACATTTTCTGGTTTTATAAAATTCCCTTTTGATTTACTCATCTTTTCTCCTTCAGATAACCAGAAACCATGAGCATAAATTTTTTCAGGAAGAGGTAAATTAACTCCCATAAGCATAGCTGGCCAAATTATACAATGAAACCTTGTTATATCTTTTCCAATTAAATGTAAATCAGCAGGCCAATATTTTTTAAAATATTCATCATCTTTTAAAAAACCAGCAACTGTTACATAATTTATTAAAGCATCAAACCAAACATATATTGTTGAATTTTCTTCACCTGGGACAGGAATTCCCCATCCGATTCCTTTTCTTGTTATTGATACATCTTTAAGGCCACTTTTAATTAAAGATAACATCTCGTTATACCTTGATTCTGGTTCAACAAATTTTGGATTATTAAGATAGTGATTTAAAAGTTTATCCTGAAATAATGAGAGTTTAAAGAAATAGTTCTCTTCTTTAATTTTTTCTACTGGTCTTTTACATTGTGGGCACATATTCCCGGGAAGAAGTTCGTCCTCACTAAAAAAAGTTTCATCATATACACAATACCAACCCTCATATAAACCTTTATAAATAAATCTATTTTCATATAGTTTTTTAAAAAAATATTTAACGACCTCTATATGATTTTTTTCTGTTGTTCTTATGAATTTATCAAATGATATGTTAAAATCTAAAAAAGTTTTTTTAAAACTCTCTGATAAATTATCAACAAAAATTTTTGTATCAATTCCTTTTTCATCAGAAACCCTTTTTACTTTATCAGCATTCTCATCAGTTCCAGTTGAAAATAGAACATCATAACCCATCTTTCTTTTTGCCCTTGCAATTATATCCGCAATTGTAGTTGTATAAAGATGACCTATGTGTGGTTCATCATTTACATAGTAAATTGGAGTAGTAACATAAAACTTATTCATTAAAATTCCTCCTTAATCAAATCTTATTAGTAAATTTTATCTTTATCCCGCCCTAATTTCAAGATACGAGACAAAGGTGCCTGACACCTTTGTCTCATTTTATATTATTTATTTACAATCTAATTTATATCCTTTACTACTCCTATCTTTTGCGTATGCGCAGGATTCTTGATTAGGATCTTTTTTTAAATCATATTTCATACACCAATAAACTTCTGAGTAAATAATTGGACCACCAGTTGTTTTCTTAGCAATGCA
>JAAYUH010000019.1 GCA_012517755.1 bacterium
AAAAAATCATAAACTTGAAGAAGGAAACGATGCTAATTTAGTCATTCTTAATGAGGATAATATTCTTGAAGCGTTAAGGTACCATAGAGAGCCAAAATTTGTTATTAGTAGCGGAAAATTGATTGATTTAGAAAAATATAAAATATAAAAAAATATGAGGGGAGATTACCTTTCAACCTCCCCTCTTATTATCTCTTTTATTCTTGTTAACCTTCCATGACTTTCTCTTTCAATTTCATCGAGTTTCATTTTTATAAACTTAATTGTCTCACTCAGGGATGGAATTAAAACATATTCAAGCGCATTAACTCTTCTTCTTGTTTTTTCAATTTCTCTCGCAAGTTCTTCAAGTTGTTTTAATTGTTCACTATATTCTATTAAATCATTTAAAAAATTAATAAAACCTTGATTTAGTAGATCATATTCAAAATTAGATATTTCCAATGGATAATTAAATGGATCACCTTCAAAACTATATTTTATTTCAGGGACAGTAACTCCCATAACATTTTTTTTCTCTACATTTATATCTATTTTGACCCTTGGTTTTGACAATAACTCTAATTTTTCTTTTCCAAGTTGTGATTTTGAAAATAATAAAAGCCTTTCAAGATTTAAAAATTCATCATGAATTTTTTTACTTTTCTCTTTAAAATCTTTTATACTTACGATGAACTCTTTAATCATACCTTCAAGTTTATCTTTAAGAAGTTTATGTCCTCTAATTGCAACAGATAATCTTTCTTTTAGAGAAAGAAGAACCATTCTATTTGGATTAACTCTCAATCTCATTCTATTTTTCCTCTATAACAAACCTTTTCAGATATTTTTCAATATATTCTTCTCTTACTCTCTTTAATTCAGGAATCGGTATCATTGAAAGAAGTTTCCATCCAATATCAAGAGTCTCTTCAATATTTCTATTTTCATATTCACCCTGATTAACAAACTCTCTTTCAAATCTATCAGAAAATTTTACAAATATTCTATCAACAGAAGTTAATGCAGCTTCTCCAAGTATTTTTGCAAGTTCTTCTGCGTCTTTACCTCTTGAATATGCAGCATACAATTGGTTCATCAAATCACTATGATCTTCTCTCGTTTTATCTTTCCCAATACCTCTATCTTTCAATCTTGAAAGTGATGGTCTTACATCGATAGGTGGGTATATAGCTTTTTTATATAAATCTCTTGATAAGAAAATTTGTCCTTCAGTTATATAGCCTGTTAAATCAGGTATTGGGTGTGTTTTATCATCTTCTGGCATTGTAACAATTGGTATCTGTGTTATAGAACCATTTTTATTTTTTATTCTACCTGCTCTTTCATAAATAGAAGCTAAATCAGTATACATATAACCAGGGTAACCTCTTCTACCTCGAACCTCTTTTCTTGCAGCAGATATTTCTCTTAATGCCTCACAATAGTTTGTCATATCAGATAAAATTACAAGAACATGCATATCAAGATCAAAAGCAAGATACTCAGCAACTGTAAGTGCTGATCTTGGAAGTGATATCCTTTCAATTACAGGGTTATTTGCAAGGTTAATAAAAAGAACAGCTTTACTTAGAGCACCAGTTTCTTTTAAGTCATTAATAAAAAAATTTGCTTCTTCAAAAGTGATACCCATAGCAGCAAAAACAACTGCGAATTGTTCACCTGTCTTTAATACTTTGGATTGTCTTGTGATTTGAGCAGCGAGATGAGAATGTGGTAAACCGCTACCAGAAAAAATTGGAAGTTTTTGTCCCCTGACAAGAGTATTTAATCCATCTATTGTAGAAATTCCTGTTTGTATAAACTCATTTGGATAATCTCTTGAAAATGGATTTATTGGGTTTCCATTTATGTCTCTCAAATCATCTGGAATAATTTTTGGACCATCATCAATTGGTTCACCAAATCCATTAAAAATTCTTCCAAGTATATTTTTTGAAACTGGAACCTCTAATCCTTTACCAGTGAATTTAACTCTTGCTTCTCTTGGGTCTATTCCTATTGAAGGTTCATATAGTTCTATTAATGCTTTATCTTCCTCAGCAACCATAACCTGTCCTCTTCTTTTTTCTCCACTTTTTAAAGTTATTTCAACAAGTTCATTATATTTAACATCTTTTACATTCTGTATTACCATTAATGGTCCAGCTATCTCACTTGTTGTTAAATATTCTTTGGACATTTATCTAACTTCCTCCTTATTTTTCTCTTTTAATGAAGAAAAATCTCTTTCAATCTTTTCAAAAAGTTCGTCAAAATATTTAAGGTCACTCTCGCTTATGTATTTAGCTCTTGCAATATCAACTCTTACATCAAGATTGATTATTTTATCAAGTTCAATACCTTCATCTAAAGCTTTGTTTCCCTCTTCATAAAATTTTATTATAGCCTTTAACATTAAATATTGTTTATTTAAAGAGGTATAAGTATCAATTTCATGGTATGCATTTTGATGTAGAAAATCTTCTCTTATAGATTTTGCTCCTTCAAGAATCATTCTATCTTTTGGTGAAAGTGCATCAAT
>JAAYUH010000192.1 GCA_012517755.1 bacterium
GGAATAAATACAAGAAAGGATTTATCAAATGTTTTCAAAATTATAAATCAAAGGAAAATAGATGAACTTATGGAAAATGGAGTGACTATTTTTGATCCTGACTCTACCTATCTCTCTCCTATAGTTAACATTAAAAAAGATACAGAGATTTTCCCAGGAGTCTATATTGAAGGTGAGGTTTATATTGGAGAAAATTGTAAAATAGGACCATTCGTTAAAATTTCTGCGTTAGATGAAGTTATCATAGTTGAAGATAATGTAAAAATAGGACCATTCGCAAGTATAAGAGATGGAACAAAGTTAAAAAAAGGTTCTAAAGCAAAAACTTTTGTTGAAATAAAAAAATCAACTATTGGTGAAAATAGTGCTGTACCTCATTTATCTTATATAGGAGATGCAACAATAGGAAAAAATGTAAACATTGGAGCAGGAACAATAACCTGTAATTATGATGGAAAGAAAAAAAATCCAACAATTATTGAAGATGATGTGTTTATTGGTTCAGATTCGGTACTTGTCGCAAAAGAGGGGGGGCTTTTTATTTGTAAAGGAAGTTATACAGGAGCAGGCTCAGTAATAACAGAAGATGTTCCTCCATATACACTTGCTCTTGGAAGAGCAAGACAAATAAACAAAGAAGGAAGGTTAAAAAAAGAAAATGGATAATGATTTTAAAGTTTTTGCTGGAAATTCAAATATTGAACTTGCAAAAAAGGTCTGCGATTATATTGGGATAAAACTTGGTGATATTGAAGTTGGAAGATTTGAAGATGGAGAAATAAAGGTTATAATTAATGAAAATGTAAGAGGAAAAAATGTTTATGTAATACAATCAACTCCACCTCCTTCTGACAACTATCTTGAACTCTTCATAATACTTGATGCTTTAAGAAGAGCGTCAACAGAAGCAATATGTGCAATAACACCTTATTATGGTTATGGTAGACAGGATAGAAAAACAAGAGGAAGAGAACCAATAAGTGCAAAACTTATGGCTAATCTAATTGTTGCATCTGGTGCAACAAGATTTATAGCTGTTGACCTTCATGCTGGTCAAATTCAAGGGTTTTTTGATATACCTTCAGACAATTTGTCTGCTATTCCCCTGTTTGCAGATTATTTTATTAGTAAAAATATATCTGATGTTGTAGTAGTTTCTCCTGATGTTGGTGGAGTAGCAAGAGCAAATTCACTTGCTTCTCGACTACGTGCACCTATAGTTATATTTGCTAAAAGAAGAGAAAAACCCGATGAAATAGCGAGAATGGATTTAGTTGGAGAAGTTAAAGGAAAAAATGCTATAATTATAGATGATGGAATTTATACAGGAGGAACATTGATAAACGCAACTAAAATTCTTATTGAAAAAGGAGCTAAAAAAGTATATGCTGCAGCAACTCATGGTATATTTTGTAATCATTCATTAAAAAAGCTCAATGATTCTCCGTTAGAAGAAATAGTAATCACAGATACTTTAAAAATTAAAGACAATGACAATTTTGAAAAATTGAAAATTATTTCTGTTGCTCCTCTTATTGGTGAAGCAATAAAGAGGGTTCAGGAACATTCTTCAATAAGTGAGTTGTTCAAATGAATGGAATGATTTATGTAATATTAACCTTAACAATAATCAATTCAATTCTTATTATCATTATCTTTTTTGTTTTATCAAATTATATAAGAGAAATAACTGAAAGAATTAAAGAATTGACAGATGAAATAAAAGAAACTCTTAAAGAGATACAGCCATCATTGAAAAAAAGTATGAAAAATATCGAATCAACAACAAATAATATAAAGAATTTATCCAATATAATCTCATCTGTTTCTCCATTATTACTATTCTCAGGTAGTAGTTCTATGGGAAAAATAGGTAAATATATATCA
>JAAYUH010000193.1 GCA_012517755.1 bacterium
GAATGTATAGTTTATAAGAAGATTGTCTACTTAAAACAAATTCTTTAATACCTTTATATATACAGAATATTTTGATAATATTGATTCTCATTTCCTTAAGAGATTTCAATATATTTGTGAATTTATTTAGAAGTTATTTTTTGTTTCTCTCTTCTTCTTTTAAATATTATATAAAATATATAGATTACTATTGAAAGTGCTAATAAAGTGAAAAAAGCTATATAGATTTCATTTAAATAAGGTTTTATAACATCGCTGTATTCTCCAAAAAAATATCCTATAAGAGTTAAAAATGAAACAATAAAAACATCTCCTAAAAAACAAAATATTGAAAAAATCGTTAAATTCATTTTTAAAATCCCTGGAATAATTGTAATATATTGTCTTATAGTTGGTATAAATCTTGTAAGAAATATTGCATATATTCCATATTTTTTAAACCATAACTCTCCTTTTTCTATAGATTTTTCGCTTATTCTAAAATATTTTCCATATTTTATTAAAAATGGTCTGCCAATTTTATATCCTAAGAAATAATTTATTAGTGCACCACATAAACTCCCCAAAGAGCCTAAAATTATAACAAGAAAAAAATTGAAACTCCCTTTTGATGCAAGATAACCTGCTGGTGTTATAAATACTTCAGATGGAACAGGCAATATTGAGCCATTTAAAACCATTGCAAAAAAAATGCCAATATAACCCATTTCATTAACAAAATTTACTATAAAGTTCAATATACTACTCATATTGTTAATTATACAAAATTTTATGTTATTTCTTATGATAAAATTTTATAAACTAATATAAAGGAGGTATATATGAAAGCACTTAAAAATATTTCAATTTATACTGGGGGAAAAGATCCCCTTTTTATAAAAAATGGAGCATTAGTTTGGGATAAAGATAAAATTATAAAAATAGTAGAAAATGATTTTGATGAGAAAAATTTTGATGGTGAAATAATTGATGGAAAAGGTAAATTATTAATCCCAGGACTTATAATTGCACATAACCATCTCTATTCTGCGCTTTCAAGAGGTATAGAGATGAAAAATGGGAATCCAAGAAATTTTTATCAAATTCTCACTAAACTCTGGTGGAAACTTGACCTTGCTTTAGATAAAGAATCAATATATTATTCAGCATTAATTGGAATAATAGATGCTATAAAATCTGGTGTCACAACAATAATAGATCATCATGCAAGTTTTGGCTATATATTGGGAAGTCTTGATGAGATTGAAAGAGCATCAACTGAAATTGGAATAAGAATGTCAACCTGCTTTGAAGTCTCTGATAGATTTGGTGAAGATAAGAGAAAAGAATCAATAAAAGAAAATTTAAGGTTCATTGAAAAAAATATAAATAGAAAAGACGGGATGATAGCCCCAACTTTTGGACTTCATGCACTTTTCACAATTGGTGAAAATACATTAAAAGAGTGTGCAGAGATAGGAAACCATTATAAAACTTCATTTCATACACATATTGCAGAAGATAGATTTGATAGAGATTATAATTTGAAATTTTACAACCTTTCACCAATTGAAAGGTTATTGAAAGAAAAGATGTTGAACGAGAAAACACTTTTAATTCATTGTGTTCATATTGATGAAGAGGATAAAGAGATAATAAAAGAAAATGATTCGATAGTTGTACATAATCCTGAATCAAATATGAACAATGCTGTTGGACTCCCTGATGTTTTTGAATTGTTAAATAGAGGTATACTTGTTGGTCTTGGTACAGATGGATTCACTCAAGATATTTTTAGAGAAACACAAGTTTTATATATAGCACATAAGCATAATAAAAAAGATTCAAATGTTGGATTTTCAGAATCAAATAAAATTGTTTTTGTTAATAATCCTGAAATTGTTAAAAGAATTTTCGGGATTGAAACAGGAATAATAAAAGAAGGTACTAAGGCTGATTTTGTTCTTTTAGATTATACACCTCCTACTCCATTAAATGAAAAAAACTTTTTTGGACATCTTATTTTTGGTCTTTCAAGTAGATTTGTAACTGATGTTATAATAAATGGAAATTATATTTTAAAAAATAGAGTTTTTAAAAATATAGATGAAGAAAAGATATTAAAAGAGAGTGAGGTTGTTACAAAAAAACTTTGGGAGAGATTTGATTCAATATAAATGACAATATTAAAAATTGTAGTTGTCTTTGTAATAATAATTTTTTTAATTCAAAAAAAGGTAAGTCCTGGAATCTCTTTAATTATTGGAGCAGTATTACTTGGATTAATTTATCCTATTAATTTAAACAAACTTTTCAATATATTCTATAAAAGTTTAACTTTAAAAGATACCATTGAGTTAATGCTAACTCTTATTTTTATATATTTTCTCTCCTATTTGCTTCAGGGAAAAGATGTGTTATCTAAAATGATTAAAAACCTTGATGGTCTTTTCCCAAATAGAAAAATTACAATTTTTCTATCTTCTACACTTATTGGTCTTCTTCCAATGCCAGGTGGGGCACTCTTTTCAGCACCTCTTGTTGATGAGTTAACAAAAGATATTGATATTCCAAATGAAAGAAAAGCATATATGAATTACTGGTTTAGACATGTTCTTGAAGGAGCTTTTCCAACATATCCAGGAATAATTCTTGCAGCGAAATTTTTGAATGTAACAATTAGAAGTGCCCTTTTTGCGCATATGTTCATTCCTCTTGTTTTAATTTTAGTGGGTTCTTTTATTGGATTTAAAGGGGTTAAAATAAATAATAATTTTAAAAATGATGGAAATTTTTTTGAATTTTTAAAATATTTTTCTCCAATCCTTTTAATTCTAATATTAGTTTTATTTTTCAACCTTAACATTGTTTTTTCAATTTTGATATCTATTTTATTCTCTATTTTTTTCTTAAAACCATCTTTTAAT
The DNA here is from genome assembly GCA_012517755.1 of bacterium. Taxonomy (GTDB): domain Bacteria; phylum Caldisericota; class Caldisericia; order B22-G15; family B22-G15; genus JAAYUH01. The sequence continues at coordinate 2,907 of JAAYUH010000193.1, forward strand.
GAAATCATAAGTTTCTTAAAAAAATCTATAACAATTGATACTGTTTTTCTTCCTATTGGTGTCTATTTTTTTAGAAATTTACTAAGCACTGGTATAGCAAATGATATATCAATCACGCTATTTTCATTAAACATTCCTTTTTTTCTTATTCTATTTTTGATGCCATTCATCTCAGCTTTTGTTACTGGTCTTACATCTATGGGTGTTGCTATCTCTTATCCAATAATAATAAATTTATTCTATCCAAATGGAAATCTATCATATGCTTTAATGGGGATAGCATATAGTGGTGCAGTTTGTGGAATTTTATTTTCACCACTTCATCTATGTTTAATTGTTACAATTAACTACTTTAAATGTGAGCTTTCAAAAATATATAAAAATCTTACAATCTCTGTAGCATTATCATCTTCTATTTTAATAATTATTTATATGATCCTTTTTAAATTAAATTTTTAAGGTGTTTTAATTCCAATTTTAGTAACTTCAATATCAACTTCTCTTAAATCTTCATACAAAAAAGGTATAGAAACAGATATTTTTTCTCCTAATTTAGGAATTGTAAATATTGTATTTTGTCTTTCTAAAAATATTGGATAGATTTTTCCTCTTATTTCAAGTTCTGAAATCTTTTCTGGATTTATCAAAATATGGGGTGTCGTTGCTTCCATAATATATAAATATGCCCAGTGATTCTCATTTAAATCATTAAAACTGTTTAAATTTCCGAAACTAATTCCACCTCTGCCAATAGCTTTAAGCAACATTGTTAAAAATTCAGCTCTTGTTATACCATTCTCACCTTTAAAAGTACCATCTTTATATCCACTTATAATTCC
>JAAYUH010000194.1 GCA_012517755.1 bacterium
AAATAGTTTTAAAGCAACATAATAGAAAATATCCCAAATGGCAAATGTGTAGAGAAAAAAGGAAAGTTTCTGGAGAAAATTTTTGCCTGTAATTATCCCAATAGTTATAAGCATTATAATTGTAGAAATTTCTCTTATCCATTCAATAGAAAGCATTTCTGAAGAAAATGTATTTAAAGGAAATTCAAATCCTTGTGGATAATAAATCTCTCTTAAATAAACAACAACTATCGCCTCAAGAAATCCCATAGCTATACCAAAAATAGTAAGAACAATAAAAGTTTTATATGTTTTAGGAAACAATCGACTCATCATCTTCACCTGACATTCTTATTTAATTCTACATTAAAATTATTAAAAATGTGGAATTATCTGTACCATCATTTTATATAAAAATCTATAAAATCATTTTGATAGAAATATATCTAAATTATATTTTACCTATCGGTAAGATTTTATTCTTATTAATCTAAAAGGTTCAAGAATATCTACAATTAAAATAGATTCTAATAATTTTTATTTCAATAAAGTAGGTTCTTTCAATTCGCTCGATTTTAATTTTTTTCTTGGACTATACCCAAGAATAAAGTATCTAATACCTTCTAATTGAATTAAATCAACATCATTAAAGAAAGTCCATATAAAAGCACAAACCTCAGAAAGTCCCCACATAAATGTTTCCATTTCTAATGCTTTGATAGGTGTCTTTGAAAAATTTATATAAGTTCTTTTAAAAGTACCTTTTGTTAAACTATAACCAGTTTGAAAACTAACACAAAATTTATTTTCAATGCTACCTTCTGCCAGTGCCCACTGATAATTATTAACTAAGAAAATCCTGTATCTTCTATCAGATTCATCAACAATAAAAATTCCATCATCACTTAAAACAGAAGATACTGATGATAATAGTTTCACAAGTTCCCATGGATTGAAATGAGGTGTTGAAAGTCCGTAAAGTAATGCAATATCAAATTTATCTTTTAGTTTACCTATTTCTTTTGCGTCCATTATCATAGTTTTTATATTCTTTATTCCCATCTTTATACTCCAATTTTCAGCTTTTCTCAGTGAGTCTTCTCTTAAATCTGTAATAAGAATTTCTACATCAATATTTTTCTCAGATAGAATTTTTGCTAAAGCAATTCCACCAAATCCTACGCCACCACATATTTCCAATATCTTAACTTTTTTCTTCTTCAGCAATTGTTTAATCCATTGATGTTCTAAAAGTTTTTCCATAAATTTAACTGTTCTTTCAAAATATTCCTTTCCCTCTTGACTATCAGGATCATCTGGCCATGGAAATATGGAAAAAAATTCCGAAAGTTCCACAGATTTTTTATCACTTCTCATTTTTTATCCTCCAAAAATAATAATTTATATTGTCCTAAAATTTTATGAAATTCCTACATTTTTGTCAAATTATTAATGAATAACTCTATAACATATTGGAAAAATTAAATTTGATAATTTTATCAAAATAAATAAAAAACCTACATCAATTTATTTTAATGAATGTAAAAAAAATTAAAAGAAGAGGATTTTTCTAATATAAATTAAAATGTTAAAAAATAATAGAAATTGTAATAAAAGAAAATCTCTTATGGATTGTAAAAATTAAACTCTATTATAATTTTAATCTTATAATTAATTCCTTTTTTAATAATTAGTAGAAAAAAATTAAAATAAATTATTATGATTTTTCAAAGCAAGGATTTAAAATAAAAATGGAAGGTATTATTTTCCATTAATTGTTCTCTAATTCAATGAAAACCCTTATCTAATCTGCAGGATAAGTAATTGTTATAGTTTTTGTAGCTCCATCCCAATCAACTTTACATCCAAGATTTTCAGCAACAAATCTAATTGGTAACATAGTTCTACCTTCTATAATTATTGGGACAACTTTTGGATTATCAGGATCGATTAATTTAATTTCTCCATTTATTCTTGCATAATTTTTTCCTATCCATAGATCAATGATTTTTTCCTTGAAGAGTATCGTTGTTTTCTTTTCAATTGAATCCCAGGTTATTTCTCCACCTAAAGGAGTTATTATATATCTTATTGGCAGATAGGTTCTACCTTGAATTATTTTTGGGGAAGTATCCATTTCTATTTTATTGTCGTTAACAAAACAATTATAGTTACCAATTTGTAAAATTATGGTTATCTTTTTTATATATTTAACTATATATGTTTTTGAAGTTTTGTTTCCTACATTGTCTTCTACTTCAAGTAATATAATATTTTCACCCTCATTTAAGTTTATTTTATATGTAAATTTGATACCTTCTGAAACAGATACTTCAGAATTATTTATTTTTAAATATTTAACGCCAGATAGATTATCAGTAATTACTCCCTCTAAACTTAAAGATTGATTTGAGGTTTCAGTTGGAATATTTAAGTTTATTACAGGTGGAGTTAAATCACATATGACTTTCAACTCTTTTTCTGTTTTATTTCCTTCATTATCAGTTGAAATTATCTTAATTTTATTTTCACCTTCAATTAAATCTAAATCATATGTAAATATACCTTCTTTAGATACATTAACAATTTTTTCATTTATAGTAAGATTCATAATTCCACTTTCATTATCATAAGTTGTTCCAATAATTGTTATTTTATTATTATTTGTTAGTACATTATTTGATGTAGGTGAAGTTATATTTAAATATGGGGGTTGAGTATCTTCTACAACTACATATTCAAGAGAAACTTCGTTTGATTTTTCAGAGTAGTTTTTTTCTGTATCAAAAGCTACAATATAATAATGGTATTTATTGCCACTTTCTATTTCATAATCTTCATACTCAAGAGTATTAGAATTTAAAGTTTCCAAAAGTTTCCATTCGCCCTCATTAATCTTTTTATATATTTCATAACCATTAATTGGATATGTTCCCTCTTTTGGTTTAACCCAAGATAGTAGAATGTGATCATCTTTTAAATAAGCAGAAAGTTCTGGAGGTTCTGGGTTAGTTATTGTTATTTTAGATTCAATAATTCCATATTTATAAATACCACAACCATCTGTGCCTATATAAACAGTATTTGGATCATTTATATCAATTGATAAAGAAGTTATTTTTGATGGTTTTACAGGATTTATAGAATAATCCCATGGAATATAAGTCCAAGTTACTCCATCATCTTCTGATTTTATTAAATTTCTACCTCTATTTGCATAGATTATAGATAACGAATCATGAAAAGCCATAGTATTAACTTGTTCGTTGAATATTAGCTTCCATGAAAGACCAGCATTGGTTGATCTCTTAAATCCATTATCTGTATTTACATAAATTTTATTACTATCTTTTGGATCAATAAAAATACCGTAAATACCTTCATCACTAAGAGATATTTTTCTCCATGATTTACCTGAATCTGTTGATTTAAAAAAACCTCCTCCCTTTATTACCCAATTTCCAGATGAATCTTTATCCCTATAAGTAACCATACCAATATATAAAACATTTAGATTATTTTGATCAATTTTAATTGTATAACTATATGGTGATGGTGGATAAGTTAAACTTAAACCAGATGTTGTTATTTCTTCCCATTTACCATAGAAATTTCCTTGCATTAAATGATATTTTCCTTCTTCCAAATTATAAGAAATTGCATAAATTATTTTGTTTTTAAAATCAATATCAAAAGTTGTTAAGTAACTATCAGTAGGTGGATAAATTATATTTTTCCAACTTAAGCCACCATTATTTGAATAATAAATGTAATAATCATCGTAATAGAATATTTCATTTGAATAATTTTTGTTTGTTAAAAGTTCTCCCCAATTACTGTGCTCTTCATTTAATTTTATCCATTGATCTCTTTCAAATTTATATAAACCAGTATTTGTTTGAACCAATGTTTCATTATAAGTTGAGATTCCAAGAATTTTATTAGTATTTATTCCATAATTTTTTGGATTCAGGTTAAAACCTTCATCTTCAGTTACCAAAATTCCTTCGCCACTTTGCAATATAAGATATATTTTTTTAGTAATAATTTCATCAAAATAAAAATCATTAATATTTCCGCCATTATAAATTATTTTCCAATTGGTTCCACTATCTTTACTAATATATAATTCTGAATATGTGTTTGCGTATAATATTTTAGAATCATTTGAGTTGACTTTAATTTCATAAACCAACCTTGAGGGTGAATTTATTTTATTAAAACTTTTACCTCCATCGTTAGATTTATAGATTCCTGTATAATAACAAGAAACATATATAATTTTCGAGTCATTAGGATCAAATTCAATCGAATATATATGTGAATATTTTTCAATATTATTTAATTTAATTTCTTTCCATGCACCTCCTGCATTTTCTGAATATAATAATTGGGGTAAAGAGTTGTCATATGAATAAGAACTTAAAAATATGTTGAGTGGGTTCACCAAATTAAAAGAAAAAGTGTCTAAACAATAATTACTACTAAAATTTGGTGTTATATTTATCCAAGTTCTTCCATAATCATTTGATTTAAATAGATTGCTACTTGATTGAGTATAAATAATCTTACTATCATTAGAAATCATAATCTTATTTACACCTGATAATCCATAATCAATCCAGGAGTTTCCTGCATCGTGGGATATGTAGACACCTTTATCAGTTGCAGTTAAAATATTATTTGTATTATTTTTATCAATATCAAGATAATTAACATATAAACACTCTAAACCAAAGGAAGAATTAAACCAATTTTCACCACTATCAATTGATTTATAAATACCTCCACCATAACTTCCTACATATAAAATATCAGAGTTTTTTGGATCTTGAATTATTGAAGTTAGATTTCCGCCATATAAATTGTAATTTATATCTATAAAAGAATAATTTTTTTCACTTGAATTTTTTGAAAATATAATAATTTCAGACCAATCACTTTCTTTTGAATTATCTATTGATTTTGCTCTCAAATAATATATAATTCCCTCTTTTATATTTTTAAATTCATACTCATAGGTATCTATGGTTTCATCAATTAAAATATTATTGAAATTTTCATTATCGCTTATTTGAAATCTAATTTTTTTATAATTTGATATGAATTTTATTATAGGATCATTAACAAAAACTTGTTTATTTTTTGGTGAGAAAATAACTGGTGGCGTAGGATTATTGATAACATTTATATCGCTTGCTTCTGCTTGAATGACTTCAAGTGTTGAGAAATCTTGAACCCAAGCAGCAATTCCAAAATCATTTAAATTAACTCCATTTCTTACTATTAAAGGTAAATTGAATTTATATTTCTCTCCCTTTTTTAAATTCAATTTTTCTCCGACTTCATCATAAATATAATCTCTAATAACAAATCTATGTGTCTTCTCTTTATTTGTACCTTCATAATTTACTAATTTTTCAAATAAAGTAACTATCAATTGAGGAGATTTTATACTTATATTATCAAAAACCTCTATTTCAATATCAATGTTTCCTAAATTTTTATCTTTTGTAATTTTTGCATCTAATTTAATTGAGATTGGTGAAATAGTTTTCAATATTTCATTTATTTTACTTCTATATTCGCTATAATATGCTGGGCGATATTCATATTTTCCATTAACATATAGTGTAGGCACACCACTAACTCCATAGAAATTAGCTCTATTATTTGTTTCTTCAGTATCCAAATCATCATCCCAGATTTGATTTCTTAGAAGTATCACCTTTTCTGGTCCATACATATCATAGGTTTCATCTGCATAGGGACAATATTTTGCACAAGGGCCACACCAAGTAGCTGTAAATAGTTCCATCAAAACTTTTCTTTTTACATCAGTAGTTTCTCCATTAACTTGATAAAAACCAAGAAATGGAACTAATAAAGTAATTAAAATTAAGATAGTTAAAAATTTTTTCATTTTAACCTCCTGTTATTTTAATATTTATACATTCCTTATGATCTTCATAACTTACACAAAAAATAAATTCTCCAACCCCTTTTCCTTTTATATATATATAAATTTCAACTTCTTGTTCTTCATTACTTTTTAAAGAAACCTCTCCTTTTTCAAAAAAGCAGATATCCTTAATACAGAATTCAGAAAACCAGTTTATAGGTTTATTAATTGAATATAGTGCAAGATTTAATTTAATTTCTTCATTTAAAGGATTCCTTAGTTTTAATTTTATCTCTCCTTTTTCTTCTTCCTTTAAAGAAAGGGAGATCACATTTTTATAATCAACAATAAATTTTTTAGAGTAATTTATAACTACTTTTTTCTCATTTTGTATCCAATCGACACTACAACCTAAATTTTCTGCAACAAATCTAATTGGTAGCATAGTTCTGTCATTTATAATTATTGGTTTAACATTTGGGTTAGTTTCATCGATGAATTTATTTAAACCATTAACATTCGCTACTGAATTATTTATCCATAAGTTAATATTATTTCCATCAAACGTTATACTAACCTTTCTCACATCTTGATACCAATATATTTCTCCACCTAAGGACTCAATTATCACTCTTATTGGCAAGACAACTCTACCCCACTCTTTGATTAATACAGGAGATGTATTTCTTCCTGGATCAATCTCCTTAACAACATTATTTATTGTTAAATATGGCGAATTAACTGTTAGAATTATTTCATAATCCAATTGATTAGTTTTTGAAAAAACTAAGCCATAATTAACTGTTAATAAGATTATGATGAAAAAAAATAATTTTTTTATTTTTAACATTTTTACTCCTTTGTAAATATTATTACTCTTTTTATTCTTTAATTTATAAAATTTAAATTTTCATCTCAATTATAAAAAAATTAATTTCCTTGTCAAGTAAATATGTAGAGGTCTTTGAAAAGTCACCCAAACCGTTATTCCTGCAGAAACAGAAATCTATATTATAGATAAACACTGGATTTTCATTTACACGGGAATGATAATATAAAAATAATGGATTCCTGTTTTTCCCATTTCCGAGAGATGAGAATAACAAAACAAATTATTTTTCAGTTATCTCGTTTAGAAAAATCCTAATAATTTTCTTAATTTTCCTAATTATATTTAGGTTTTTTATAAACAAATAGTTATTTAAACATTGAAGGATTGGCTTAAAGCACCTCTTGCTTTATCAAAATTGGTATTAAAATTAAAGACCATCTTTCCAGTCTTTGTATTTATGATTAGTTCATGAGGAGTTTCAAGATCTTCTGTGTCTCCACCACCAACATTTATTCCAACTTTTACATTAATTATTCCACTTCCACTACGCTTTGATCTGCCTTTTTTCATATTTATACTTAACACATCACTTGGTGTTAAGGAAAAATTTTCACTATGTTCTTTTAGAATTTCATCTGGAGTCATTTCATAATATTTTTTATAATATGTAAAACCAGTTCCCATTTGGGAGAAAAATTGTTTTAATTTTCCTCCACCAGCTTCTTTTGTCTCTTCTTTTCTTTGTTCTGCCTCTTTTTTGTAAAGCTCTTGAGTCCATTTTGCGAATAACATTCTTTGATCTGTTACAATAAGAGCCCAAGGTTCCAATTTAAACATACTTTTCTTCCAGTTTACTGGAATAACTTCTAAGATATTTTCTTCCATAAAAAACCTCCATATATTTTTAAATGAGAAGATAAAGATCCCATTTAAATTTTAGTTATCATATTTTAACATATTTTTATTATAAAAATTTTTTACTTATAAAACTAAAATTAAGTAAAATAAAAAAATATGAAAGTGTTATTTTATTTTTTCCTCCTTTATAGAATAATATCAAAAATTAAAAAGAAAGTTCATGTGTTTATAAAAGCAGGCTGTCTACTTTTGTAAACTCTAAAAAATTTGAGTTTAAAAATTATTTTTAGTAAAATAGCAATATGGATATAAAAGTAGTTACTGATTCAACCTGGGATTTTGATGAAAACATTAAAAAGGAACATGATATCGAGGTTGTCCCGCTTTACCTAACAATAAAAGGAAAAAGATATAGAGATGGAGTAGATATAAAAAATGAAGATTTCTATGAAATTTTTAAAAATAGCAATGTTTTACCACAAACATCCCAACCTTCACCCTTTGATTTTATCGATGTCTACAAAAAACTTCTAAAAAATTTTGAAAAAATTATTTCAATACATATATCTTCAAATCTTTCAGGTACATACAGTTCAGCTATCTTAGCAAAAAAAGAGGTAGATAAAGACAATAGAATTGAAGTTATTGATTCAAAAAATGCATCAGGAGCATTAGGTCTTATGGTTTATGCTGCATCAATTCTCAAAAAAGAGGGAAAAACTTTTATTGAAATTGTTAATTATATAAAAAATATAGCAGATAAAATTTATACAATTTTCTTTCTTGATAACCTTAAAGCACTTGAAATGGGTGGCAGAATAGGAAAAGCAAAATATCTACTTGGTTCAGTTCTCAATTTTAAACCAGTATTAACTCTAAAAAATGGAGTAATAGAACCTTTTGGCTCTGGTAAAATAATGAGCAGTTTATATATAGTTCCAACAATTACAAAATTTTTAAAAGCAAATTATAAGAATGGTTTAGTTATTGGTGGTGTGGCGCATAATATCATCAATTCAATGAATTTAAAAAGAGAAGAGTTGATATTTGAAGAAATTAAAAAATTTATGAAAATTGACACTTTCTTATTTCAAAAATTTGGTACAGTTATAACATCACATATTGGTTTAAATAGTATTGGATTTAGTTTTTTAGAGAAAGAACAACAAATAGATTTTTAAAAACCTCCTTAATAATTCCTTAACAATAATTTCTTAAACTTCCTTTAGAACACTAAAAAAGGAGGTGTTTTATGAAAAAGAGTTTAAAGATTCTACTGGTTGTTTTAGTCTCAGGGATGATCGTTTTAGGAGGTGCAGCTTACTCAATCATAACTGGAAAGATAAGTCTTAACTCTTCAGATTTATTGAGTAGTGCCTTCGCAGAAGATGTTTTGATGTGTAACCAAAATGAAAATGGAATGAAGCTTAAACTTTTAGGACCAGGAATTATCGAAGAGGTTATTAAAAGACTTGGTTTAGATGAGGATGAACTCAAAACTGCTTGGGAGAATGGACAAACACTGCTTGAATTTGCAGAGTCAAAAGGAATAACAAAGGAAAAACTCGTTCAAACATTCGAAGATGTTATTACAGAAAAACTTGATGAACTACTTAGTGAAGGAAAAATAACTGAAACTGAAAAAGCAAATTTCCTTTCTGATCTTGATACAAGAATTGAAGATTTTATTACAAAAACACCCTCATTTGGAAAAGGACCAGGATTTGGACCAGGAAATGGAGAAGGTGAAATGCCTCCTGGAGAGCCACCATCTAGTAAAGGGTTCTTCTTAGATGAAAAGGGTTTGATGGAAGAGGTACTAACAAAACTAAATCTAACAGTTGAAGATTTCCAGAGCGCAAGACAAGAAGGAAAATCACTACTTGAATTTGCAGAGTCAAAAGGAATAACAAAAGATAATCTTGTAGCAGTAGTTAAAGAGGTTGTTACTAATAAAGTTAACCAACTTGTTACTGATGGTAAGATGACAGAAGATGAAAAGACAAAGTTTCTTGAAAATCTTGATGATTTTGTAGAAAGATTCATAAGTGGACCAGGATTTGGACCAGGAAGAGGCCATCATGGTGGAATAGGAAATGGTGATTTTGGAAATTCAGGTAGCTCAACTGACTTACCTCCCTCCTCAAATTTATAACCCAAATTAACCCTTTGAAAGGGGGCGTTCTGCCCCCTTTTTTATTTTATAATAATTTCTGCAATAGAAACTACAAATTCAGCATCTTTTAGAGCCTTGACTGCATCTTCTTTAGAATATTCTTCAGTTGGTATAAAAAAATCCAATAACCATTTTTCTTAGATGATTTTAATTTATTTAGTTTATTTTCTAATCTTTTTAAATAATTTTTGAAGAAGTTATCCTTATCATAAATAATTTTTACACCTAAAATCATCTCAATATAAAGAGGACTTCCATATTTTACCTCTTCTTTTGACCTTATTATAGGAGATATGTATGTATTAATATTATATTTTTCATAATTTTTAATTTCATTTTCAATTTTCTTCTCAACATTTTCATAGAAAATTTTCATTCTCTTCATTCTATTAAAATTTATTTCGTTCAAGATTATCAGAATATCAATGTCTGATTCATTTGTTGGAGTATCTCTTCCACATGAACCAAAAACAATAAAAGAAATAAGATTATCTTTATAAAAATCTTTTGTTTTTTCAAAAATAATATTTATTAACTCATTAAATTTATCTCTTATCATATTTAAATTATAACACTATAATATTTTTTAATCCTTTATTATCTTTTAGTTGAATAAAATCTTGTTATAGTTTAATATTAATATGTGGATAGATTTACATTAATAGTTGGGCTAATTGGTTTTATATTAATTATAATTTCATTATATCTATTAATTTCAACGATAATTAGAGTTATTAAGAAAAAAGAACCATTCAGAAATTCACTCTCAGCGTTCATCTCTTTTTTAATTATTTTTTTAATATCTGTTATTTTTCTTCTTTTATTCTCTTTCCTTCAAACTTTCTCGAGATTTAGTTATGAAGATAAAATTGGAGAGCTCTTTACAGAAAAAGTTAATAGTGAAATTCATCTTGTATTTAATGATATTAAAAATGGAAAAAGTTATGAATTTAATTTGAATGGTGATCAATGGGAGATTCAAGGTGAAATTTTAATGTTCGATAAAAGTTTAAGATGGCTTGGGGCTGAAAGTTATTTTAGAGTATCAAGATTCGTGGGAAGATTTGAAGAGCCCAAAGAGGAGATTGCTAATATTTATGAAATAAATAAAAAGAGCGATTTCTGGGAATTTATTTTAAAAAATGGAGAAAAACTTCCATTTATTGACACAGCTTATGGAATTGGGGCTTACCAATATCCAGATGGTGACTTTGAAATATATATAAACGATACAGGATTTGTTATAAGAAAGAAAAAATAAAATCTTTTTAGTTTTCAATGCTTTTTGAAATAATATTATGAAATATGAATAAATATTATTTTATTCTCTGATTCTGTATCTTAAGATATGTATGAAAATCTTCCTCTTTATTCATTCTCCATGAATAAATTTCCTCAAATTCATCATCACTCAATAACTTAAACTTTATTTTTGCTTCAAGATTTTGAGGTAAATTTGATGAATCCTTTAAATCAAAATCAAATTCCTCATTTATGGAATTATAATTTCCAATATATTTTTGAATGTATCCTTCACTCATAAAAAGAATCAAAATATAGTTATCAATTATTTTATCATAAGTAATAAAACCAGTGCCTCTAACAAAATCACCAAGGAGATTTTTTTCCTGTCTCGGGAAAGATAACTCCCACTCTAACTTAATAAAATTACCACTTAAATTAAATGGATATGAGTATGTTGATCTTTTGTTACAAAAACCCCAATCACTATTTCCCTCTCCAGAAAATTCACCAAGAAAAAATCTAAAAATTTTTAAATCTTCCATATAAACTCCTTCATTAAAATTATAAACTATTAGATAATAAATTGAAATTAGATTATCTTTAAATATTAAATTTTTTATTCAATACTCAAAACATTTATTGTGTTATTACCCATAGTATAAATTAAGAATTTATTTTCAGCTATCTCTCATCAATATCTACATTAATTTAAATATAAATTTTTCAGTTAAATAATTAAATAATTTTTATATGAGGATTAGATATTAATTTGCTTATCAACTTATAAAGATTTTAAACTTATAAAAAACATTGAGGGTCTTCTTCATATAAATCACCAGTCACAGCATATGTTAATGCCCTACAACCAACGCAGTCTATTTCACAGTTTTTACATTTTCCATTCAAATTATTTTTTAAACTATCTTTTAATTCTTTCAATTTTTTTAAGATATCTTCTAAATCATCTTTTAAAATATTTCCATAAGAAATTGGAAGCCTTCTACAGGGAAATATAGTTCCATCTGGCATTATAGCCATTGATTCATCTCCAAGATTACATAAAGCACCTTTTAATCTATTATTTTTTAAATCTATCCAAAATGCTTTATATTGGATGATTTCTTCTGCTGAAATATTTAAGTCAAGAAAATATATGATTTGTCTGATAACATCTTTCCACTCATCTTTTCTTAAATAACCATCAAACATCCCTTTTCCTCTGCCAAGAGGAACAAACCTTTCAAGTATAACACCCTCAACTTTTAGATTTTTTG